>NZ_JBEXGE010000005.1:146713-297948 GCF_040607155.1 Micromonospora sp. NPDC005324
GGCAGGGCAGGGCAGGGCAGGGCAGGGCAGGGCAGGGCAGGGCAGGGCAGGGCAGGGCAGGGCAGGGCAGGGCAGGGCAGGGCAGGGCAGGGCAGGGCAGGGTTAGGCTCGCGCGCCGCAGGTGGGGCAGGGTTGGCCTGAGGGTTGGGGGGTGGAGGTCCGGCGGGAGCGGAACAGGACGGCCAGGAGCAGTGCGGCCGGACCGGCGAGCGCGACGGCGACAGAGGTCACGGCCAGTTTGGCGAAGGTGACGCTGCCCTGTACCGGGCCGAGGCCGTCAGCCAGGCTGGGCACCGCCAGGAAACCGGCGGGGGTGAGCAGTGAGACGAGCGCCCAACCGCCGCGGGTGTCCCCGCCCAGTGCCAGACCCGTGGCCAACAGGGCCCCGACGAACAGCAACAGTCCGCCGACGGTGGGCAGGAAGACTTCCATGGCGGCGCCACGATAGATGAAAACCGGGTCCAAGCCGCCGAGGAATTCAGTCGCCACCACCGCCAACAGTGCGGACAGCGCCGGCGCGAATCGGATCACCCGGGAGGGTCGGTCGGGCAGGGCCAGCCCCAGCAGGCCCAGGACCACCTGCGGCAGCAGCACCATCAGCGGCGGTCGGGGTGCGTCGAGCGCCGCGGCCACCGGTGGCAGCGCAATCGTGAGCAGGAGCGAGACGATGATGGCCCACCGGGCGACCCGGCTCGGCGCGACGGCGATCACCACCGCCGCCAGCAGCCATGCCGCCCACGTGACAACGCCGAGCGAGACGAACGGGCCGACGTGGGGGACGCCCCACTCCACGGGCGGTGGATGCAGCTCTGCCGTACCCCAGACGCCGGCGAGAGCGCTGGCGGTGACCAGGGCCAGCAGCGCCGCGAGGCGTACCCCGGGGATCAGGTCGGTGACGCCCGCGGCCCGCAACCGCTGGCGGAGGCCGCCGCGCACCAGGTCCGCGGCGTCCGCCGGCGCCGGCCAGCGTTGGTCAGGGGCGGCCAGGTCGAGGTAGGTGCCGACGATTTCGGCGCCGCGGGCGCGCCGGTAGTCGGCGGGGTACGCGCGCAGCAGCCGGAGGTAACGGCGTTCGAGGTCGTTCATGCCAAGCCTCCGGCCGTGCGTGGGGTCATCGGGAGGGCGGCGCGAGTCCGCTTGGACAGCCGGGTGGTGGCGGCTTCGACGTTGCGGCGCAGTCGCTCGGTCTCGGTGCCCAACGTGGTCTCGCCGCCGAGGGAGAGGCGGTAGTAGCGGCGCAGTCGGCCGTCCACCACCTCTTCCCGGTCGACCTCGACGAGGCCGGCGTCGACCAGCCGGTCGAGCGCCCCGTAGAGCGTCCCAGGGCGCAGCGACACGCGGTTGTCGGAGAGTGCGGCGATCTCACCGATCAGCCCGTAGCCGTGCATCGGCTGGGCGGCCAGCGCGGTGAGGATCAGGAAGGTCGGTTCGCGGAGAGGTGTGTCCACCCGAGCAATATATCGGACGCGAAGGTATGTCGGAGGGCGGCGCACAGCGAACCGGGCCGGCTCCGCGGTGAGCGGAGCCGGCCCGGCCGGTGTTCCAGCGACTGCTCAGCAGTCGTCGTGCATCTGACTGCTCAGCAGTCGTCGTGCATCTGACTGCTCAGCAGTCGTAGTACATGGCGAACTCGTGCGGGGTCGGGCGCAGACGCACCGGGTCGACCTCGTTGGCGCGCTTCCAGTCCACCCAGGTGGAGATCAGGTCGGGGGTGAAGACGCCGCCGTCGAGCAGGTAGTCGTGGTCGGACTCCAGGGAGTCGAGCACTGCCGACAGCGAGCCCGGCACCTGCTTGACGTCGCCCCACTCCTCCGGCGGGAGGTCGTAGAGGTCCTTGTCGATCGGCGTCGGCGGCTCGATCTTGCTCTTGATGCCGTCGAGGCCGGCCATCATCATGGCCGAGAAGGCCAGGTAGACGTTGGCCGACGGGTCCGGGACGCGGAACTCGACGCGCTTGGCCTTCGGGTTCGCGCCGGTCACCGGGATGCGGGTGCAGGCGGAGCGGTTGCGCTGCGAGTAGACCAGGTTGACCGGCGCCTCGAAGCCCGGCACCAGACGACGGTACGAGTTGATCGTCGGGTTGGTGAAGGCCAGCAGCGACGGCGCGTGGTGCAGCAGACCACCGATGTACCAGCGGGCCATGTCGGACAGGCCGGCGTAGCCGGTCTCGTCGTAGAACAGCGGCTCGCCGTTGAGCCAGAGGCTCTGGTGGGTGTGCATGCCGGAGCCGTTGTCGCCGAACAGCGGCTTGGGCATGAAGGTCGCGGTCTTGCCGTTGGCCCAGGCCTCGTTCTTCACGATGTACTTGAAGAGCTGGAGCTGATCACCGGCGTGCAGCAGGGTGGAGAACCGGTAGTTGATCTCGGACTGGCCGGCGGTGCCCACCTCGTGGTGCGAGCGCTCCACGTTGAAGCCGGTGTCGACCAGGCGGCGCACGATCGAGTCACGCAGGTCGGCGTAGTGGTCGACCGGCGGGACGGGGAAGTAGCCGCCCTTGTACGCGGTCTTGTAGCCCCGGTTGCCGCCTGGCTCATCGCGGCCGGTGTTCCAGGCGCCCTCGATCGAGTCGATGTAGTAGAACGACTGGTGCGCCGAGGTCTCGTGGCGGATCGAGTCGAAGATGTAGAACTCCGCCTCGGCGCCGAAGTAGGCGGTGTCGGCGATGCCGCTCGCCGCCAGGTACGCCTCGGCCTTCTTCGCCACGTTGCGCGGGTCGCGGCTGTAGGCCTCGCGGGTGAACGGGTCGTGGATGAAGAAGTTGAGCGCGAGCGTCTTCTGCGCGCGGAACGGGTCGATGAACGCGGAGGCGACATCCGGGAGCAGGAGCATGTCCGACTCGTGGATCGCCTGGAAACCGCGGATCGACGAACCGTCGAACGCGAGGCCGTCGGTGAAGAGGTCGTCGTTGACGGACTCGACCGGCAGGTTGAAGTGCTGCATCACGCCGGGCAGGTCACAGAAACGAACGTCGACGAACTTCACGTCCTCGTTCTTGAGGTATCGCAGCAGTTCCTCGGGATTGGCGAACACACATCCTCCTGGCACGTCCACGGGGTGGCTAGGCTTCTGGCGACGCTAGGGCCGGGGGGTTGCCCGGCCGTGTCTCCGTTGTTTCTGCCGTGTTACGTCCCTCGCGGAGCGTCAGCGACGCCCCGGTCCGCGCCTCCGGCCCGCCAGGAACGCCGTACCGACTGTGCCAGTGTAATGACATCTGATGCCTTTGGCCTGAATCGGCACACAGCGGCGGCGGCACCCGGCGAGCCCTCGTCCCGGCGCGGATACCCTTGACCGCTGTGACCAATCCGCACCTCCCGGCAGCGCCGGCCACCGACCCCACCTTCACCGCGCCGAGCCTCGGTCGGCGGTTCGGGGCGCTGATCATCGACTGGGTGCTCTGCCTGCTGGTGTCCAACTTCTTCGCCGACCCGGTACGCGACGGCTGGGCGCCGGTGCTGGTGCTGGTCCTGGTCTACGGCATCTTCCTCGGCCTGTTCGCCCAGACTCCGGGCATGTACATCACCAAGATCCGCTGTGTGAGCTGGAACGACGGTGGTCGGATCGGCGTACTCCGGGGGCTGATCCGGGGCCTGCTGCTGGCCCTGGTCGTCCCCGCGCTGATCATGGACGAGCACCGGCGTGGCCTGCACGACCGAATCGCCGGCTCGGTCATCGTCGACGCCCCCCGAGGCTGAGGCCGACCCTCCAAGGCAGGTCCGGGGCCGCCCGAACCCAGATCGCACTCGATCCAGGATGTAGTGGCATCCTCCGCGCGCGAGGCCACTGCATCCAGGATCCAGCACGATCATGGCGAGGGTGGCCCGAGGCGGGCGGCGCGTCGGGGGTGGGCGCCTGCGGGTGTACGCGAAGGAGCCGGACCCGTGTGGGTCCGGCGCCTTCGCGTACACCTGGGGTCAGCGGCCCCGCGACTGGCGGGAGGCGCCTGGCGGCCGCATGTTCTTCGGGATCGCGCCCTTGGGCATCTGCGGCCGGGCGGTGAGCGCCTTGAGTCGCTTGTCCAGCGAGTTGACGTCCTTGCCGGAGAGGGCGCGGGGCAGGCGCAGCAGCGTCGTCCGGAGCTTGCGGATCGGCAGCTCGCCCTCCTCCTGCCCGATCACGTAGTCGTGCAGGGGAGCGGAGCCGATCACCTTGGACAGCCGCCGCTTCTCCTGGCCGAGCAGGCCGCGCACCCGCTGTGGGTTGCCCTCGGCCAGCAGGATCACGCCCGGGCGGCCGATCACCAGGTGGACCATGTCCATCTGGGTGGTCGAGCTGACCGCCGGGGTCACCCGCCAGTCGCCGCGCATGTTCTCCATGATCTGCGCCGCCGCGCCGGGTTGCCCCTCGGCGGCGTTCATCATCGCCTTGTTGGACCGCAGGTTGAGCACGATCAGCACCGCGAGCAGGATGAACAGGATGCCCAGCGGCAGCCAGATCCAGCCCCAGAGGATGACAGCGACCACGGTGAGCGCGAGCGGGAGCAGCACCGCTGCGGCGACCAACGGCGCGAACCACCGGTCCTGCTTGGCGGTGAACTGGAACACCATCCCGATCTGCTTCAGCCGCTGGCCGAACGAGACCTTCTCCTGGGGCTTTGCCATGCCGCAGAGTCTAGTGGTCGCCGCTGGCCCGGTTGATCCGCGTCCGGGTGCCGGGGCAGCTGAGTACCTTACGTCGCCGTAAGCGCCCGGAGCGGCCGGGTAAGGAGGCTGTGGGCGGGGAAGATGAGGCGCCATGCCCATGCCCGGGTGGGGCCTTCGCGCGGAGAGTCGTCAGCAGAGGACGACGACCCCACGAAGGAGCCCGACATGTTCGGCAACGACGCAGATTTCCTGCTCACCCTGCACCGTACCCACGCCGCCGAGCTGCGCGCCGACGCGGCCGCGGACCGGCTCGCCCGGTCGCTGTCCCGTCCGGTCAGCCGCGGGTGGTTGGGCCGGCGCAGGCAGGCCGGTCGCACCGGCGACGCACGCCGGTGACCGCGCCCAGCACGGCCGCCACGTCCACCGCGCCCAGCACGGCCGCCACGTCCACCACCCCCGGCGGGGCTGCCACGTCCACCGCGCCCGCCGGGCTGACCGCTCGACCCGATCCGACCCCGTCGCCCGGCCGCCGGCCGATCGGCGGGGTCGGCGGGGCGGGCCGCCATGGCATGCTCGAACACGTGACAGTACGCGCCGCCAGCTCCGTCCTCGTCGGACGCCACAGCGAGACCGCAGCGCTGCGGGACGCGCTGGGCCGGGCGCGGGCCGGGGAGCCGACCACAGTGCTGGTCGGCGGCGAGGCGGGCGTGGGCAAGACCCGGCTGCTGGAGGAGTTCGCCGGCTGGGCCACCGACGGCGCGGCGCGGGTGCTCGTCGGCCAGTGCCTGGAGCTGGGCGAGGCGGGTCTGCCGTTCGCGCCGTTCGCCGCCGCGTTGCGCGCCGTGCTCCGCGCCGACGGCCCCGAGGTCTTCGCCGGTTACGAGGCGGAGTTCGCCAGGCTCCTGCCGGAGCTGGGCCGCGCCTCCGCGACGCTGGCCACCCCGCGTGCCGTCCCGCTCAGCGACGCCCCGCGCGGCTACCTGTTCGACCTGGTCGCCGAGCTGTTCCAGCGGCTGGCCGATGCGCGCCCACTGGTCCTGATCATCGAGGACCTGCACTGGGCCGACCGTTCCACCCGCGACCTCATCGGCTTCCTCGTCCGGGCGGCGAGGCCGGGTCGGCTGCTGCTGGTCTGCACCTACCGCACCGACGAGTTGCAGCGCGGGCACCCGCTGCGCCCGTTCCTCGCCGAGCTGGACCGGGCCCGGAGTGTGGAGCGGGTCGAGCTGGGTCGCCTGGACCGCGACGGCACCGCCGCGATCCTCGCCGACCTGCTCGGCGCCGAGCCGCCCGCCCGCGCCGTCGACGATGTCCACGACCGCACCCAGGGCAACCCCTTCTTCATCGAGGAGTTGGCCGTCGCCGGTGACCCGATCGGCTGCGCGGCGCTCCCCGAGACGCTGCGTGACCTGCTGCTGGCCCGCGTGGACCGGCTCCCCGAGCCGGCCCAGCGGGTGTTGCGGATCGCCGCCGCCGGCGGCACCCGTTTCGCCCATGACCTGCTCGCCGAGGTCGCCGGGCTGCCCGAGGCCGAGTTGGAGGACGCGTTGCGCGCCGCCGTCGCCGCCCAGTTGGTGGTGGCCGACCGGGACGGTGACTACGAGTTCCGCCACGCGCTGGTCCGCGAGGCCGTGCACGACGAGTTGTTGCCCGGTGAACATGCCCGGATGCACGCCCGTTTCGCCGCCGCCATCGAGGCCCAGCCGCACCTGGTCGCCGCCGGCCGGGCCCCGGCCGAGATCGCCCACCACTGGTACGCCGCACACAACCACCCGAGGGCTCTCGTCGCCGCCCGAACCGCCGCGTGCGCCGCCGCCGACCGGTACGCGTACGCCGAGCAGCGCCGGCTGCTGGAGCGGGCGCTGGAGTTGTGGGAGCTGGTGCCGGACGCCGTCGACCTGCTCGGCATGGACCATCTGGCGTTGCTGGAGCAGACGCTGGCCGCGGCGGTCACGGCCGGCGACTTCAGCCGGGCCATCACGCTGACCCGGGCCGGCCTGGCCGAGGTGGACGCCGACGCCGCACCGCTGCGTGCCGCCCGCCTGCTCAACCAGCGGGGTCGGCTGATGGCACTGCTCGGCAAGAGTGACGGTCGCCGGGAGCTGGATGAGGCGTACCGGCTGGCCGCTGGCGGCCCCCGTGACGTGGCGCGGGTCCGGCTGCTCGCCGACATCGCCGCGCACATGGTCAAGATCGACCCCCAGCAGGCGGCCCGGGTGGCTGCCGAGGCTGCCGTGGACGGCGAGGCACTCGGCGAGGACCTGGCGCTGCTGCACACGCGGATCGCCCTGCTCTGCCACGGCGAGCGGGACCTGGAGCGGGGGTTGGCCGAGCTGAGCCAGGCCGAGGCCGTCGTCCGCGCGTCCGGGGACTCCACGGCCCTGGTGCTCGCCCGGGTGTACCAGTCGGACGTGCTCTGCGAGCTGGGCCGCTACGCCGAGTCGGCGCAGGCCGCCGAGGCTGGCGTGGCCGAGGCGCGACGGGTGGGGATCAGCCGCTCCACCGGGGCGTACCTGCTCTCCAACCGGGCCGAGGCGCTCATCGCGCTGGGTCGGTGGGACGAGGCCGAGGCGGTCTGCGCGGAGGCGGCCCGGATCGACCTGTCCGGTGTCACCGGGCTGCACTGGCTCCAGTTGGGCGCCGGGCTGCGGCTGGCCCGCGCCCACCCGGGCGCCGACGAACTGGTGGACCGGGCGCTCACCTTCCTCAACCGGCCGTACCTGTGGCCGAACCACCGCCTGCCCCTGCACGAACTGGCGATCGAGGCGGCGCTGGCCGCGGACGACAAGGTCGAGGCGGTACGGGCGGCCCGCGTCGCGGTGGCCGACCAGAGCCTGCCGCAGCTTCCCCGGGAGGGTTGGCCGGTGCTCAGCGCCGCCGCGCGTACCGCGGCCCGGTTGGGTGACCGGGAGTTGGCCGCCGCCGTGGCGGCGCTCGCCACCGACCTGCCGGCGCGGCACCCGGCGGCCCGTGCGCACGCCGCTCAGGTCACCGCGCTGCTCGCGGTCGGCGACCAGGCGCTGCCGGCGTGGCGTGCGACGGTCGACGCGTGGCGGGCCGACGGGCAGCCCTACCCGTTGGGCAGGGCGCTGCTGGTGCTGGCCGAGGCGACCGCCGCGGCCGGGGAACGCGACGAGACGGCGGCGGCGGTCACCGAGGCCACCGAGATCGGCCGGCGGCTGGGCGCGACCCCGCTGGTCGAGGCGGCCGCCACACTGGCGCGGCGGGTCGGCCTGCGCGGTGCCGGAGGCGGGGCCGGCGCGGACCTGCTGACCGCTCGGGAGCGGGAGGTGCTGCGCCTGGTCGCCGAGGGGCACAGCAACAGCCGGATCGCCGAGCGGCTGTTCATCTCGCCGAAGACGGCAAGCGTGCACGTCTCCCGGATCATCGCGAAGCTGGGTGTGACCAACCGGGTGGAGGCCGCCGCCCTGGCCCACCGCCTCGGCCTGCTCACCGAGGCCGCCGCGCCACGCTGACGAGAGCACCGAGGTCGCCGCGCTGACGCGTACCGCCGCGCTCAGCGCGGCAGGTAGATGCGCCAGCCCTCGATGGTGACCAGGTCGAGGCTGCCCGGCGTGGATCGCTGCCGCTCGTCGAGCACCTCCGCCAGCGGCGAGCCGGCCGGCGCGACCCAGGCCGGTGCTGCCGCGCCGTCCACCTCCCGCCGGTACGCGGGGTAGCGGTCGAACCCGGGGCGCAGGGTGTCGTCGACGACGGCGCAGACCACCTGCTCCGCGCTGGCGAAGGTGAGCCGGTTGCAGGTCCAGTAGCCGGCGTGCACGTGCCGTACGCCGAGATGACGCAGGGTGCTCACCAACTCGGTGTGCCGGGCCTCGTCGGCCCGGGTCGTCGGGACGGTCTGCGCTGCCCGCCCTGTGGCGTGGGCGGCGGTGCCCAGCGTGGCCGCGAGCAGCACCACAGCTACCGACCGGGCAAGCGTCGACCCGACGCCGCGCCGGCCGGTCGCCGGCGGGCGCAACCCGTGCCGGGCCGCCGCCCACACCGGCCAGAGCAACGCCGGAAGGGAGATGAGCAGGCAGGACAGGTAGCGGGAACTCTCCACGGCTGTGAGCCCGGCGGAACTGCTCACTGTGTACGCGCCGAGGGTGGCCACCGCGGCCAGCACGAGTGCCAGCCGGGCCGCCGCCGCCACCCGGGGCGACACCGCCTCGGGGCCGACAGCGGCAGGGCCAGCGGGGTCGGGGTCGGGGGTGCGCAGGGCCCGCCAGGCGGTGGCGGCGGCGATGGCCAGCAGCAGCGGCAGGGCGAGCGCCCACCACAGTTGCCAGGTGGCGCACTGGCCGGGAGCGCAGAAGCCCATGCCCAGCGGCGGCCCGAGCACCAGGCCGCCGTGCAGCCGGTCCGGCCAGCCCGCTGTGGCGTTCGCACCGCCGGCCGCGAGCACGGCGTGCAGGGGGTTGCGCCCGGTCAGCAGGCTGTGCAGCAGCAGTGGGGCCGCCCCCAGCACGGCCGCCGCCCCGAGCAGCGCCCCGGCGGCACCCCACAGCTCCCGGTGGCAGAACCCGACGAGGACCGCGCCGGTCGCCGCGACGTACGGCAGCACGAGCGGGTCGACCCAGATCATCAGCCCGGCCAGGAACCCCCACGCGGCCCAGCGCGCCAGCCGCCAGCCGGGCCGTCCGGTGACGGCCGATCGCCGCCCCGGTCGACCGGTGGCCAGATCCACGGCGAGCAGGGCCAGCGCCGCCCCGGCCGCGTTCATCTCGGGGTAGCCGCCGCCGGCGATCAGCTGGTTCTTGACGATCCGGTCGGACCCGAGGGCCAGCAGCGCCACCATCAGCAGCCCGAACCACCGGTCCCCGGTCAGCCGCAGCGTCAACCGCCAGGTCAGCAGCAGGAACAGCGCGTACAGGGCCAGCGTGGGCAACCGCAGCCCGAGCAGCGACGGCCCACCGGCGAGGGCGAACACCGGCGCGGCCAGGTACGCCTCCAGCGTGCCCATGTACTGCTGGCCGTAGAACCAGACCGGGAAGCCCTCGCCCCGGGCGATGTGCAGCGCGGCCAGCCCCATGGTGGCCTCGTCGCTGTTCGTCGGCGGGGCGGCGTGCAGCAGCAGCCAGAGCCGGTAACCCACCCCGGCGAGCACTGCCAACCCGGTGAGCCAACCGACCAGGCCGGGGCGTGCGCCGGGTCGCGGGCGGGGCGAGTCCGCGCCGCGCGGCTGCTCGCGTACGCCGACGGTCATCACAGGATCATGACACCCGGGCGCCGAACGGCCGTGCGGCGCTGCCGGCGGAGTCAGCCGGCGGTGGCGACCGAGGCGGCGGCGCGGGCGTCGATGGCCTGCTTGTAGAGCCGACCGGCCCGGTACGACGAACGCACCAGCGGCCCGCTCATCACCCCGGCGAAGCCGATCTCCTCGGCCTCCTCGCGCAGCTCCACGAACTCCTCCGGCTTGACCCAGCGGGTCACCGGGTGGTGCCGGGGGGAGGGGCGCAGGTACTGGGTGATGGTGATGAGCTCGCAGCCGGCCTCGTGCAGGTCGCGCAGCGCCTGCGAGACCTCGGCCCGCTCCTCGCCCATGCCCAGGATGAGGTTGCTCTTGGTGACCAGGCCGTCGGCGCGGGCCTGCCGGATCACGTCCAGTGAGCGGTCGTAGCGGAACGCCGGCCGGATGCGCTTGAAGATGCGCGGCACGGTCTCCACATTGTGGGCCAGCACCTCGGGGCGGGAGCTGAAGACCTCGGCCAACTGCTCGGGGACGGCGTTGAAGTCCGGGATCAGCAGCTCGACGCCGCAGCCGGGCTGGAGGGCGTGGATCTGTCGGACGGTCTCGGCGTACAGCCACGCGCCGCCGTCGGGCAGGTCGTCACGGGCGACACCGGTGATGGTGGCGTAACGCAGCCCCATCGAGACCACCGACTCGGCGACCCGACGTGGCTCGTCGGCGTCGAACTCGGCCGGCTTGCCGGTGTCGATCTGGCAGAAGTCGCAGCGCCGGGTGCACTGGTCACCGCCGATGAGGAAGGTGGCCTCCCGGTCTTCCCAACACTCGTAGATGTTGGGGCAGCCGGCCTCCTGGCAGACGGTGTGCAGCCCTTCGCGCGAGACGAGCCCGCGCAGCTGGGTGTACTCCGGGCCCATCTTGGCCTTGACCTTGATCCATGGCGGTTTGCGCTCGATCGGCGTCTCGGCGTTGCGCGCCTCGATCCGCAGCAGGCGTCGCCCCTCGGGGGCCGCCGTTGCGGTGCGCGCTGCCTGGCCGGTCGTCGGCGCGGAGTGCTCGATCGTCACGAAAATGAGCCTACGCCGGACGGCGGGTGTCTATGTGCGTCAGGCGACCGGCGTCACGCCCCGAACGTTGTGACGCCGGACACCGGTTGGTCGGAAAAGGGCGTCACAGACCGGGGAATCGGATGCTACGGTCCCCGGCAACAGCGACGACGGAGCCGAGTAGTGCCCCGACCCGCCAGTGCAGAGAGCCGCCGGTGCTGAGAGGCGGTCTGGCGCCGGGGCGCGAAGACCCTCCCGAGCTGCGGGAAGAACGGCCGCGGGTCATCCGCGCCCAGTAGAGCCCGCCCGGCTGGCCCCGGTCATCAGGCGACGAACGAGGCCCCCGCTTCGGCGGGGGTGAAGGTGTGGTGGCACCGCGAGGTTCCCGCTCGCCCACACCTCCCTGGGGCTGATGCGACGCTTTCGCCACCCCAGGGCGGCGGCGGCGTGGCGATCGACCGAGGAGCAGCCCGCCATGCAACGAACCCTGTCCCAGCAACTGCCCGCCAGGATCGGCACGACAGTGCGGATCGCCGGCTGGGTGCACCGCCGCCGACTGCTCAAGTCGGTGGCCTTCCTGATCGTGCGCGACGCCACCGGCCTGGCCCAGGTGGTCGTCACCGACCCGGCCGTCCGCGCCGAGCTGGAGAAACTCACCGAGGAGACGGTCGTCGAGGTCACCGCGACGGCCACCGCGAACGGCACGGCGCCCGCCGGGGTCGAGTTGACCGACCCGACGGTACGTCTCCTCGGGCCGCCCGCCACACCGCCGCCGTTCGACCTGTACCGGCCGGCACTCGCCGCGAGCCTGCCCACCCAGCTCGACAACGCGCCCACCGCGCTGCGGCACCCCACCCGGTCCGCCGCGCTGCGGATCTCGGCGGCCGCGGTGGCGGGGTTCCGGGCCGCACTCGACGCCCAGGACTTCGTGGAGGTCCACACCCCGAAGGTGGTCAGCTCCAGCACCGAGAGCGGGGCGAACGTGTTCGCGCTGGACTGGTTCGGCCGACCCGCGTACCTGGCCCAGTCGCCGCAGTTCTACAAGCAGCTGATGGTCGGTGTCTTCGAACGTGTCTACGAGGTGGGGCCGGTCTTCCGGGCCGAACCGCACGACACCGTCCGGCACCTCGCCCAGTACACGTCGCTCGACGCGGAGCTGGGCTTCGTCACCGACCACCGGGACGTGATGCGCGTGCTGCGCGACACAGTGGCCGGGATGCTGGACGCGGTCAGCGGGCGGGCCGGCAGGGCTCTGGCGACGCTCGACGTCACACCGCCGCAGGTGCCGGCGCAGATCCCGGCGGTGCATTTCACCGAGGCGCTGACGATCGCCGGCGCGCCCGCCGACGAGCCGGACCTCGCGCCCGCCCACGAACGGGCGCTGGGCGAGTGGGCAGTGCGCGAACACGGGTCGGACTTCCTCTTCGTCACCGGCTACCCGATGGCGAAGCGACCCTTCTACACCCACCCGGACCCGACGCGGCCCGCGTACTCGAACGGGTTTGACCTGCTCTTTCGCGGTCTGGAGCTGGTCACCGGCGGGCAGCGGCTGCACCGGCACGCCGACTACGTGGCGGCGTTGGCGGCCCGGGGTGAGCCGGTCGAGCCGTACGTCGGCTACCTGGACGCGTTCCGGCACGGCATGCCACCGCACGGTGGCTTCGCCATCGGCCTGGAACGGTTCGTGGCCCGGCTGGTCGGCGCGGCCAACATCCGGGAGGTCACCGCGTTCCCGCGTGACCTGCACCGCCTGACGCCGTAGGACCCGGCGCCGGCTGTGCGCTCAGATCTCGGTCAGGGTGGACAGCCGGCGCTCGACCACCGGCAACACGTCGGCGACGCTGATCGGGCGGCCCAGCTCGGCGGTCAGCGAGGTGACGCCCGCGTCCCGGATGCCGCACGGCACGATCCGGTCGAAGTACGTCAGGTCGCAGTCGCAGTTGATCGAGAAGCCGTGCAGGGTGACGCCCCGGGCCACCCGGATGCCGATGGCCGCCACCTTGCGGGCCGGCCCCCGGTCGTCCTCGGGCACCCAGACCCCGCTGCGCCCCTCGACCCGGCCGGCGGTCAGCCCGAACTCGGCGCACACGTCGATGAGCAGCTCTTCGGTCCGGCGCACGTAGGCGACCACGTCCACCGGGTCGGGCAGGCGCAGGATCGGGTAACCGACGAGCTGCCCCGGCCCGTGCCAGGTGATCTTGCCGCCGCGGTCCACGTCGACGACCGGAGTGCCGTCCATGGGCCGGTCCCACGGTTCGGTGCGCTTGCCCGCGGTGTAGACGCTCGGGTGCTCCAGCAACAGCACGGTGTCGCCGCGCTCGCCGGCCACCACCGACTCGTGCAGGCGCCGCTGCTCGTCCCAGGCGGCCTGGTAGTCGAGCAGGCCGGCACGGACGGCCGTCAGGCCGGGGGTCGTCGTCGTCACGGCAACCAGCGTAGTCCCGCCAGGGGCGATCATCCCTGGTGAGCCGCCTCACGAGGACCTCGTCGTGCCGGCCGCGGCACCGCTCGGCGGCTCGTTGTCACGCCGGAGCAGGGACCGTCGCAGCGCGGCGGCGGCGGATCCGGCGAACGACGAGGGCGATCGCGAGTAGCGTCGGCACGCCCAGCGTCAGGTAGACCCAGAGGGGGGCGGCGAACGGTGACGGTCGGGGCTCCGGCCCACCGAACGCGGCCCGGGTCAGCAGGTGGCCCGGCACCATCAGGTCGGTCGACCCGACCGGCCCGGTCACCAGCACCTCGCGACCGCCCTCGGGCGACAGCGCGGCGAGAGTGGCCTGCCGGTCCGTGTCCGCCTCCGTTCTGTTGACATACCGCAGGAGCGGGTCGTCGCCGCGCCAGCCGACGATCCCGCTGACCGAGGTGCCGGCCGGCAGGGCCTGGCCGACCGCCTGACCGGTGGCCGTGTCCAGGAACTCGATTCGCCAGCTGCGCGCCGCCAGCTGCTCGGACGTGCACCTGGGCCCGGCGCAGCCGTCGAAGGCGAGCAGCGCGAGCCGCCGGCCGTCGGGATGCCAGGCGGCGGGGCCGGCCAGCATCCGCCGGTCGCCCAGGTCGACCTGCCAGCGAGGACCGCCGCCGGTCGGGTCCAGGACCACAAGTCGCTGGCGCTCGGCGAGCAGGGCAGGCACGTCCGGCCAGCCGGTGACGGCTACGAGGTCGCCACCGGGTGACCAGGCCGCCCCGGTGTGGGCGGCGAAAGTGCCCACGTCGAGCGTCCGCTCGGTGCCCCGGAACGGGTCGACGACGAGCAGGTCGTCGGGCTTCTCCGGATCGTTGAGCTGCTGATTGTCCGGTCCGTAACTGATCACACTGTCATCGTTGCTGCGGGTGCCCAGCACCTGCTGCCCGTCCGAAGACCAGGCCATCGGGTAGACGCCGGTGCTCATCGTGCGGCGCTGCCGTCCGGTGGTGAGGTCCAGCAGCTCGCCGGAGTCCGGCCGCAGGTAGTGCCGTCCATCCGGGGAGAGCAGTCCGTGCCCCTCCGCCATGCCGATCGGGATGAGCCGGTAGGCGCCGTCCCGGGCGACCAGCACGCCTGTCGACTCGAAATAGCGGGTGCGGTCGGTGAAGAACACCAACGCGGCCGGACCGGCCGGTCGTTGCCCCACGGTGGCCTGCCACAGCCACGGATCGCGCACCCGGCTCGGCACCACCCCGGCCGTGCTGTCGGTGACAGCGCCTCCGCCGGCCGTGCCGTCGGCGACATTGCTGTCTGCGGCCGTGGCGGCCGGCGCGCCGAGCGCCACGCTGTCAGCGGCCGTGGTCGCTGGCGCGCTGAGCGCGACGAGCCCCAGCGCGAGCCCGACCACGACGGCACGCCGCAGTCGCTCACCGGTCAATCTCATCGGTCCATTAGACGCGACGGCGGCCGGTCGTGATGCCCCGACCGGCCGCGTCGCGGTCTACCGATCGGCAGGGGGAATGCGCCAGAGCCACACGTCGTCGACCCGTTGCGGCTCGCCGAACAGTGCGGTGCCGGTACGCAGCAGCGCCTCCTCGTCGACAGGGAACTTCGCGCCGTGCACCTCGTCGGCGAGCACCACCGTCTCGATGCGCCAGTGCCGCAGGTCCGACTGGACCTCCCGGACCGTCCCGTCGGTGATGATGGGCACCAGCCCGGTGCGGCCGGCCTGGTCCATCAACGCGCTCAGCGTGCGCGGCACCGGGCCGATCCGGCCCCGCCCGTCCGGCCCGCCGGGGCCGAGGAAGAAGCCGCCCGGGATGGCGAACTCGCCCTGCCGGTGCGACAACGCGTACGCCTGCCAGCGCTGGCCGTCCGGGTAGATGTCCACTGTCAGCGGCACCGGGGTCAGCACCCCGTCGGGTGAGACGTAGTCCCGCCACGTGCCGGAGGTGATGAAGCGCGGGATCGGCTCCCGCTCGTCGGTCAGCAGCGGGGTGGGCAGCAGCGGCACCAGGGCCACCGCGAAACCGAGCAGCCAGGCCAGCTCCGTGGAGCGGTGCCGAGGTGGCGCGGCGCGCAACAGGTCGACGACGTACGCCAGCAACAGCCCGACCACCGGCGCGACCACCAGGGCCAGCCGGGCCGGTAGCGCGGCGTTCACCACGGGCAGTTGCCCGACCAGGTCGAACGGCATGGGCAGATCGGTGCGTCGGCCGTCGACCTTGGCGACCGGCCCGAAGGAGAGCACCGTGAAGATCAGCGCGAGGGCGCCCAGCGCCCAGAGGGTGGCCCGGCGGTGCGGGTCGGCCCGCCGCCAGAGCACGACGAAACAGACCACTGTGAGCACCAGCAGCGGGATGCCGAAGAACGAGTTCTCCTCGGTCGGGTTCGGCGCCAGCGAGGTGCCCAGTCCAGCCTCGCCGGCCAGCGAGCGGCGCGGGAAGGCGGCGAACGCCGCGATGTCCTCGGAGTGGATCACCGGGTCGAAGCCGGTGCCGTGGAACCGTTGCGGCCCGGCGAAGTGCAACCACAAGGGGTACGACAGCAGCACGCCGGCGACCACTGCGGTCACCCCGAGCCCGCGCAGGACATTGGGCAGCGCGGCGCGGGCCTCCACCCGGTTGACCGGGTGCAGCGCCCAGATGGCGACGAACACCCCCAGCGCCAGCGCGGTGAAGAAGAGCCCCTCGGCGGCGATCGAGAAGGCCACCGCGACCAGCACGCCGAGGATCACCCCGTCGCGAAGCCAGTGCCCGGCGCTGCGCAGCGCGAACAGCCGCCAGATCAGCAACGGCACCAGCCAACCAGCGGTCCAGTTCAGGTGCGCGTTGGCGTGCGACACCATGCCGGGGGAGTAGGCGATGAACAGGGCGCCGACCCCGGCGGCCAGCCGGTTGCGGACCAGGTGCCGGGAGAGCAGCCAGTACCAGACCAGCGCGGTGGCGAGCAGGTTCAGGGTGAGGATCACCAGGAACGTCGCCGGCGGCCCGATCAGGTACGTGAGCGGGGCGAAGACCACCGCGTACACGGTGATCGTCGTGTTGACCGCGAGGTTCACGCCGTCCGGGACGTTGATCAGGTAGGTGAAGAGCGGGTTGTCCCAGTGGGTGACCGCGTGCCCGCCGAAGGCCAGCAGCCATTCGAACAGCGCCTGGTCGCTGGAGTTGACGGTGATGGTGCGGACGTTCGGGTCCCGCCACAGCCCGCTGGTCACCCAGACGGCGAGCGCGAGCGCCACCAGCACGACGATCAGGTCGGCCCGGCGGTCCCGGACGACGCGCGGCGGTGACGCGGGTGCGGGCCCGGTGGCCAGCGACGGGGAGGACGGCACGCAGCGGACGTTACCAACCGGACCTGGACGGGCCGGTCAGACCTGCGAGGACGGGACCGTTGGGGACGGATTCGGCCCACCACGTCGACGGTTTGGCGTACACAGCGTCCGCCGTGAATGTGTGAGTGTGCCCCATGTCATAGCGGCGACACATCGTCGTAACGTCACGGCAACTCGACCGTGACCCAGTTCACAGTCCGCCCCTCAGGAGGCCGCCGTGCGCCGCTCCTCGTCCACCCTCACCCGGCTGCTCGGTGCGGTCGCCGGGCTCGCCCTCGCCGTAGCGGGCGCGGTCGCCGTCGCCGCACCAGCCCAGGCCGCCACCCTCACCCAGGTCACCGGGTTCGGCTCCAACCCCGGCAACCTCGCCATGTACGCCTACCGGCCGGACGGCCTGCCGGCCAACTCCCCGGCCGTCGTCCTGCTGCACGGGTGTACGCAGAACGCCTCCGGCTACTTCGCCAACTCCGGCTGGCAGAAGTACGCCGACCAGTGGAAGTTCGCCCTGATCGTCGCCCAGCAGCCCTCCGGCAACAACGCCAACTCCTGCTTCAACTTCTTCGAGGCGGGCGACACCACCCGGGGTCAGGGCGAGGCGCTGTCGATCAAGCAGATGGTCGACCACGCCAAGGCGAACTTCGCGGTGAACGGCTCCCGGGTCTACGTCAGCGGGCTCTCCGCCGGCGGGGCGATGAGCGCGGTCATGCTGGCCACCTACCCGGACGTCTTCGCCGCCGGATCGATCATCGCGGGTATCCCGTACCGGTGCGCCACCAGCATGGTCAACGCGTTCAGCTGCATGAACCCGGGTGCGGACAAGACCCCGGCCGCCTGGGGCGACCTTGTCCGTGGCGCGTACTCCGGCTACACCGGCCCGCGCCCCCGCGTGGCTATCTGGCACGGCACCTCGGACACCACCGTCACCCCGCTCAACGGCACCGAGTCCCGCGACCAGTGGACCAACGTGCGGGGCGTGTCGCAGACCCCGACCAGCACCTCGTCGCTGCCCGCCAACACCAGCCTCGAGGTGTACGGCAACGACGACGTGCGGCTCTACCGGATCTCCGGGATGGGCCACGGCACCCCGGTGGACCCGGGCTCGGCGGCCGAGCAGTGCGGCACCGCCGGCGCGTACATGCTGGACACCATCTGCTCGACGTACCGTGACGCGCTCTTCTTCGGTCTGAACGGCGGCGGGACGAACCCGACCCCGACCCCGACGGCCACCCCCACCCCGACGGCCACCCCCACCCCCACGCCGACCCCGACGGCCACCCCGACCACGCCGCCGACCTGCGTGACGGCCAGCAACTACGCGCACGTGGCGGCCGGTCGGGCGTACCAGTCCGGCGGCTACGCCTACGCCAACGGCTCCAACCAGCGCATGGGCCTGTACAACACCTTCTACACCAGCGCCCTCAAGCAGACCGCCCCCAACCACTGGGTAATCGGCTGCTGAATCCCAACTCCACCCACCCCACCCAGCCCGAACCCCACCCCGTAACCCAACGCGGTGGAGTTCGGGGTGGGGTCAGGGGGTTGTCAGTGCTGCTTGGAGGGCGGCGGGGAGGGTGGGGTGCTGGTACGGGAAGGCCGCGCGGGCCAGGACTCCGGGGAGGACCCGGGTGCTGGTGAGGGCCTCGTGGGCGAAGCCGCCGAGGACCACCTTGAGCGCCAGGGCGGGGATCGGGATGATCGCCGGGCGGTGCAGCTGCCGGGCCAGCTCGCGGGTGAACTCGACGTTCGTCACCGGGTTCGGCCCCACCACGTTCACCGGGCCGGCGACCTCGTCGTGGTTCAGCAGGAAGCGGGTCGCGTCCAGCCAGTCGGCCATCGAGATCCACGGCAGCCACTGCCGGCCGCTGCCCAGCCGGCCGGCAATGCCCAGCTTGAACGGCAGCAGCTGCGGCTTGAGCAGCCCGCCGTCGCGGTCCAGCGGCAGACCGGTACGCAGCCGGACCACCCGTACCCCGGCGTCCTCGGCCGGCCGGGTCGCGGCCTCCCACACCCGGCAGACGTCGGCCAGGAAGCCCTCGCCGGCCGGCGCGTCCTCCTCGACCGCCCGGTCGCCCGTGTTGCCGTACCAGCCGACGGCCGACGAGTTGAGCAGCACCTGGGGTCGGTCCGCGGCGGGCAGCCCGGCGATGGTGGTCGCCAGCGTGGTGGTGCTGTCCACCCGGCTGGTGCGGATCAACCGGCGGTAGTCGTCGTCCCAGCGTTTGTCGCCGACGCCCGCGCCGGCCAGGTTGACCACGGCATCGGCCTCGACGACGACGGCCGGGTCGAGCTGCCCGGCGGCGGGGTCCCACCGCCGCTCCTTCGAATCGCGCGGCGACCGACGGACCAGCCGGGTGATCTGGTGCCCGTCCGCCGCGAGCCGGTCGGCCAGCCGGGTGCCGAGGAAGCCGGACGCGCCGGCCAGAAGGATCCGCATACCCCCATCTTCGTCCAGAACGGCGCCGACAGATGCGCGGCGCGGCCGACGTCACCGGCTGTGGGACGTACCGGCGAAGAAATTTGTGAACGCCCCCGTGCGGCGCGAAGAACGCAGGTCAACGGGCCTCCGGGGGGCCGAAAAACGCTATCGCGCGCTTTCGGTGCCGGTCGCGTTTCCGCAGGTCAGAGCGAACGTGAATGCGGTGTTCACGATTGCTTCCGGTATCGAACTGGCTGACCATGAGCCATCCGACAGCGCCCCCGGAATGGCGGGGTCGGCTCACCGTGCCCACCGTCGGGCGACATCTGAGGAGGAACCATGCCGATCCTGGTGACCGGAGCGACCGGAACCGTCGGAGGCAGCCTGGTCCGGCAACTGGTGGCCGCCGGCCACGACGTACGCGCACTGACCCGCGATCCCGCGTCGCCGGCGGCCGCCGCGCTGCCCAACGGGGTGGAAGTGCTGGCGGGCGACTTCGCCAGGCCCCACACGCTGACGCCGGCGCTGCGCGGCGTCACGCGCATGCAGCTGGTCGCGATGGACGGGTACGGACCGCTGACCACCGGTGCGGAGATCCTGGAGCTGGCCCGGAAGGCCGGGGTCCGTCGGGTCACCCACCTCGGTCACAACGATCCGAGCCGGGCCGACGACGACCCGCTCGAGGCCCCGCACCGGCCGCTGCACCGGGCGATCGAGAACTCGGGTCTGGAGTGGACACACGTGTTTCCCGGCGAGTTCATGGCGAACACCCGGGACTGGGCGGCCGCCATCCGGGCCGAGGGGGTGGTCCGGGCGCCGTTCGGTGACTGGAACAGCGCCCTGGTCCACGAGGCGGACATCGCCGCGGTCATCCTGGCGGCGCTCACCGACGACGGCCATGCCGGCCGGGTCTACCAGCCGACCGGTCCGGCGCCGGTCCGGCGCCGGGACGCGGTCGAGATGATCGGTGCGGCGATCGGCCGTCCGGTGCGGTTCGAGGAATTGACCCCCGAGCAGGCCCGGGAGTACTGGAAGGGCGACTATCCCGCCGAGGTGATCGAGTGGTTCCTGGAGATGGGCCGGCATCTCGACGGCAACGCCTGGGTCGCCCCGGACGTCGAGCAGGTGACCGGCCGCCCCGGGCGCACGTTCCGGCAGTGGGCCGTCGAGCACGCGGACGACTTCCGCTGACGGCGCCCGGGGCGTGGGCCGGCCCGGTGGTCAGGCCGCGGGGGCCGGACGAAGGTCGGCGAGGAGGCGCTCGACCTCGGCGTAGGACTCGGGGCTGAGCGGGCCACGCTCCAGGGTCGCCAGGTTCTCGTCGGCCTGGGCCACAGTGCGCAGGCCGGGGATCGGCACGGTACGGGGGCTGCGCGCCAGCAGCCAGCCGAGCGCGCCCTGCGCCAGGGTGCGGCCGTCGGCGGTGAGCGCCTCGCGGACCTGGTCGACCCGGGCCGCCCAGCGTGGCGTCGGTCGACCGTCGGTGAACCACTCCAGCCACTCCGGCGCCCGTCCGCGCACATCGTCGGCCCCGACCGACCGGGTCGACCCGGTGAGCAGCCCCATCGCCAACGGCCCACGGTTGAGGCTGGCCAGGTCGTGCTTGTCGCAGACCGCCAGCACCGCCGCGTTGTCGCGCAGCACCGACTCGTCGTGCTGGATCGCCGCGCAGTGCGGGCCGGCAGCCGCGAAAGCCTCCGCCGAGGCCGGGTCGTCGGTGCTCCAGCCGTACGCGCGGATCTTGCCCTGGTCGACCAGGGCCTCCAGGGTGTCGACCAGATCGAGCGCGGCGGGCACCGGCAGTGCGTTGATGTGCAGTTGGTAGAGGTCGACGTGGTCGGTGCCGAGCCGGCGGAGCGAGTCGTCCAGGCTGCGCACCGCGAAGGCCGCGCTGGCGTCGGTGCCGAGCGCCCGCCGGGTGCCCTCCTCGCTGACGTTGCCGAACTTGGTGGCGATCACCACGCTGTCCCGCCGCCCGGCGAGGGCTTGACCGAGGATCCGCTCGCTGTCCCCGGCGCCGTAGTTGCTGGAGGTGTCGAACAGCGTCACCCCGAGGTCGAGCGCCCGGTGGATGGTGCGGATCGACTCGTCGTCGTCCACCTCACCCCAGCCGAACGGCTGCCCGTCGTCACCCCAGAGCGGGCCGCCGATGGCCCAGCATCCCATTCCGATAGCGCTCACCGTGATGCCGCTGCGTCCCAGCGTCCGTGTCGTCGTCATGGTCACCAGCCTCCAACCTGGAGCGCGCTCCAGGTCAAGCACTACCATCTCGCGACATGAGCGGTTACGCCCCCTCGGAGGCCGCCCGCCGCAGCGGCTTCAGTCTGGACACTCTGCGGTACTACGAGAAGATCGGCCTCCTCGCGGACGTGGAGCGGACGACAGGCGGGCAGCGGGTCTTCACCGACGACGACCTCGGCTGGCTGGTGCTGTTCCGCTGCCTGCGCGACACCGGGATGCCGATCGCGCAGATGCGCCGCTACGCGCAACTGGCCCGCGACGGCGAGCACACCGCCGACGAGCGGCACGAACTGCTGCGCCACCACGCGGCGCGGGTCGAGGAGCAGATGCGCCTGCTCCAGCGCCAGTACGACCACCTCCGGGAGAAGATCCGCTTTTACGAGCGTCTGCCCGGCACCGCGCCGACGTCAGAGGCCGGCTAGAGGGAACCGGGCGTGGTCAGGCCGAGCAGTTCCTCGGTCGTACCGGTTCGACCGGTGAGCGCGTTCAGGGCGGTGACCAGCCGCTTCTCCTCGTAGCGGAAGTGCGACTCCAGCAGGGCGGCCAGCCCGCCCAGCTCGGCGCGCACCTGGGCAACCGGCACCGCCGCGTCGCCGCCCAGCAGTGCCTCGACCCGTTCCAGGATCCCCGCCACCACCTCGTGGTCGGTGATCAGGTTGTCGATGACCGGGCGCAGCTCGGGGGCCTCCTCGGCCAGCAACCGGAACGCGCCCGCGTCCTCACCGGTGTGGTGTCGGCCGAGCGCGGCGCAGAAGGTCAGGCAGTGCGCCCGCAGGTCCCGGGACGGGGTGTCGAGGCTTGCCTGGAGCCGGGCCAGCTCCGCGCTGAGCCAGAGGTGGATCGAGATCGTCCAGGGCCGGCCGGTCACGCCCTCGAACCGGGGAACGCCGCAGTCACGGCGTGGTCGGCTCGTCGGTCTCCCGGACGTCGTGCCAGCGCGCACGCCAGGCGGCCTCGTGGGCCTCGTGGGAGGTCCGCTCCTGAAAGACGGCGGCCCGCAGGGCGTGCCGGGATTGCGCCATCACCGTCACCTCCACGGCCACCAGCGCCACGCAGATCACTGTCGCGAGGGTGAGCGTGCCCAGCGCTGGCAGGTGTTGGCCGACCGGGAGGGCCGCCGTGAGCACCACTATGACGCCGACGCGGGTCCAGCTGACGGTGTGCAGGGTGCGTAACTGGAAGAGCAGGTTGACGGCGAAGTAGCAGATCAACCCGCCGAAGAGCATCGGCACCCCCGGTCCCTCGACCCTCTCGGCGATCCCGCCGGCCGGGTCGGTGATCTTGTGCAGGATCTCCTCGTTGCCGATCGAGAAGAGGATCACCCCGGCGATCATCGGCAGGTAGAGATACGCGTACGCGTCGCGGGCCATCGCCACCCGGGGGCCGCCCTCCGCCGCGTGCAGGGCGATCCGGGCGGCCGGCCCGATGAAGTCGAAGTGCGCCCACCAGAGGGCGGCGGTGACCACGATGCCGAGCGCGGCGGCGGCCACCGCCGGCCAGGTGACCGGCTTGCCGAGAAGGTTGCCGCCGACGCCCGTGGAGATGATCGACTCGCCCAGCGCGATGATCAGGATGAGGTCGTAGCGCTCGGTCCAGTGCTCGGCGCTGGTCACCCCCCAGCCCCAGGTCCCGACGATGAAGCCGGTGGCGTACTGCACCACCACCACGGTGATCCACAGCCCGTCGCGGACCAGGGCTGCCCGGTCGGGGTCGGTGATCTGCGGCGGGATGAGCGCGGCGGCCAGCAGCAGCACGATGCTCACCGCCAGCTCCGGGGCGAACCGCCGCAGTTGCCGCCGCTCCTGCGGGCTGTCCCGCACCACGTGCTGATAGAGGATCATGTGTACGGCCCGGACCACGACGTAGCTGATGGCCACCAGCATCGGGCCGGCGGCGCTCTCCTTCGGGTCGTTGAACGCCTGCGGCAGCGCCAGCGCGAACGCGAACAGGGCGACCATCGCGATCACCATGAGCACCGGGACGTAGCCCTCGCCGAGCCGCACCCGGGTGGCGACCAGGCTGTGCACCACCCAGATCCACCAGAGCACGGCGAGCACCAGGCCGGCGTGCAGCAGTTGCCGGCCGGAGATGTTCGCGGCGGTGGCGCGGGTGATGATGAAGAACGAGAAGACGAAGACCAGGTCGAAGAAGACCTCGAACTTGTCCACCCGGGCGCCCGGGGCGATCGGGACGGCCGGTCCCAGCTGTCCACCCCGCCGGTAGCCGCCCACGATCCCACTCTGGCAGCGTCCGGGCTGGTCGGAGGCACGAACGGCGATGGCGACGGGGTCTGGCGTTACCTCCGGCCCGGGTCGGGGAAACACGGGGCCGCGGCCTTCCGCAGCGGGCCGGTCGGTCCGCCCACCCCGGACAAGGATGGACAATGACGACCAAAAACCCGATTACCACTTCGTTCGACCATCACTCCACGGCCATGGACGTGATCCGGGGCGTGGACCTCGTCGGGCGGCGGGCGATCGTCACCGGCGGGTCCTCCGGGATCGGCGTGGAGACCGCCCGCGCCCTGGCCAGCGCCGGCGCGGAGGTGACCCTGGCCGTCCGCAACCCGGACGCGGGTCAGCAGGCAGCCAACGACATCACCGGCACCACCGGCAACGACAGCGTCCTGGTCGCACCGCTCGACCTCGCCGACCAGGGTTCGGTCGCCGACTTCGTGGCCAACTGGGACGGCCCGGTGCACATCCTGGTCAACAACGCCGGCATCATGGCCGCACCCCTGTCCCGCACCCCGCAGGGCTGGGAGATGCAGTTCGCCACCAACCACCTGGGGCACTTCGCGCTCGCCACCGGGCTGCGCCCGGCACTCGCCTCCGGCGACGGGGCCAGGATCGTCTCGGTCAGCTCCGCCGCCCACCTGCGCTCACCGGTGGTCTTCGAGGACATCCAGTACGACAAGCGGGAGTACGAGCCGTGGCAGGCGTACGGGCAGTCCAAGACGGCCAACGTGCTGTTCGCCGTTGAGGCCACCCGGCGCTGGGCCGACGACGGCATCCTCACCAACTCGCTGATGCCCGGCGCGATCCGGACCAACCTCCAGCGCTACGTCAGCGACGAGGAGTTGGACCGGCTGCGCGCCGGTAACGCGGCGACCTGGAAGACCGTCGAGCAGGGCGCCGCCACCTCTGTGCTGGTCGCCGCCTCACCGCTGCTCGACGGGGTGGGCGGGCGCTACTTCGAGGACTGTCAGGAGGCCGCCCCCAACCAGCCCGGTGGGCGGACGGGAGTCGCGGCGTACGCGCTGGACCCGGAGGCCGCCGAGCGGCTCTGGCAGGTCTCGACAGCCCTGCTGAAGGGCTGAGGACCGCAGACGGAAGGGCACCCCGGTCGACGGACCGGGGTGCCCTTTCGGCGTTGCGGGGTGGATCAGGCCAGGCCCAGCTCCGACTCGAAGTTGCCGGCCTCCAGCCGCTCCTTGACAGTGGTCAGGAAGCGGGCCGCGTCGGCGCCGTCGATCAGCCGGTGGTCGTAGGACATGGCCAGGTAGACCATCGACCGGATCGCGACGACCTCGCCCAGCTCCGGGTCGTTGACCACAACCGGCCGCTTGACCACGGCACCGGTGCCGAGCATCGCGGACTGGGGCGACGGCACGATCGGGGTGTCGAAGAGTGCGCCCCGGCTGCCCGTGTTGGTCAGCGTGAAGGTCGCCCCGGCCAGCTCGTCCGGGCTGATCTTGTTGGTCCGGGTCCGCTCGGCCAGGTCGGCGACCCGCTTGGCGATGCCGCCCAGGTTGAGGTCGCCGGCGTTGTGGATGACCGGCGTCAGCAGACCCCGCTCGGTGTCCACCGCGATGCCGAGGTGCTCGGCCGCCGGGTAGGTGATCGTGCCACCTTCAAGGTCCATGCTGGCCTGGACGATCGGGTGCGTCTGGAGCGCCTCGATGGCGGCGAGCGCGAAGAACGGCAGGAAGGACAGCTTCACGCCGTGCCGCTGCACGAAGGAGTCCTTCGCCTGCGCCCGCAGCTTGGCGATCCGCGTGACGTCCACCTCGACCACTGTGGTGAGCTGCGCCATCTCGTGCAGCGACTCGTGCAACCGCTTGGCGATGGCCTTGCGGATCCGGGGGAGCTTCTCGGTGGTGCCCCGCTTGCCGCTCGGCTGCGGCTTCTCGGCCGGCTTGGCCGGGGGCGCAGCGGCGGCGGGAGCGGCCGCCGGAGCCGGAGCGGCCTTGGCGGCCTTCGCCTTCTCGGCGGCCTCCAGCACGTCCTGCTTGCGGATCCGACCACCCACGCCGGTGCCGTTGAGCGAGGCCAGGTCGACGCCGTGCTCACTGGCCAGCTTGCGCACCAGCGGGGTCACGTACCCGGCGGCCTCCTCGCCGGCACCCGGTGCCGGGGCGGACGGGCGCGGCGGCGTCGAGGTCGACGCGGCTGGCTGCGCGGCCTGCTCGGTCTTCGCCGGCTGCGCCGAGCTCTCGGTCTCCGCGGCGGGCTCGCTGTACGAGGCGCCCTGCGTCGGCTCCTCGACCTTCGGCTCCGGCTTCGGCTCGGCCTTCGGCGCCGGCTTGGCCTCAGCCTTCGGCTCGGGCTTCGGCTCGGGCTGCGCCTGGGCCGGGGCCCCGCCGGCAGCGCCGATGATCGCGAGGTCGGCGCCGACCGCTGCGGTCTCGTCCTCGGCGACCTTGATCTCCAGCACCGTGCCGGCGACCGGCGACGGGATCTCGGTGTCCACCTTGTCGGTGGAGACCTCCAGCAGCGGCTCGTCGACCTCGATGGTCTCGCCGACCTGCTTCAGCCAGCGGGTGACAGTACCCTCGGTGACGCTCTCGCCCAGGGCGGGCATCTTCACCGCGGTGCCCTCGCCCGACGAGGCGGCGGCCGGAGCCGGCGCCTCGGCCGGGGCCTCGTCCTGGGCCACCTCGTCGGCGGTGCCCTCGGCGGCGGCCGTCGGCTCGGCGGCCGGCTCGACCGACTCGGCCGGGGCCTGCTCCTGCGGGGCGGCCTCGCCACCGCCGGTCGACTCGCCCTCACCGGAGATGACGGCCAGCTCGCTGCCGACCTCGGCGGTCTCGTCCTCGCCGACCACGATCCGGCTCAGCACGCCCGCAGCGGGCGACGGGATCTCGGTGTCGACCTTGTCGGTCGAGACCTCGAGCAGGGGCTCGTCAACCTCGACCGTGTCGCCCTCCTGCTTGAGCCAGCGAGTGACGGTGCCCTCGGTGACGCTCTCGCCGAGCCTTGGCATGGTGACCGATACCGGCATTTTCTCCAGACTCCTTCATTCCCCTGGTGGGATCTTCGCCCGTCGCCGGACGCCGCGGTTTGGATGATCAGGCGTGCGCGTGCAGCGGCTTGCCGGCGAGGGCCAGGTGCGCCTCGCCCAGGGCCTCGTTCTGGGTCGGGTGGGCGTGCACGAGCTGGGCGACCTCGGCCGGGTACGCCTCCCAGTTGTAGATGAGCTGCGCCTCACCGATCAGCTCACCGACCCGGGCGCCGATCATGTGCACGCCGACCACCGGGCCGTCCTCGACGCGGACCAGCTTCACGAAGCCGGTGGTCTTGAGGATCTGGCTCTTGCCGTTGCCACCCAGGTTGTAGTTGTACGTCTTGACCTTGTCGGCGCCGTACTGCTCCTTGGCCTTTACCTCGGTGAGACCCACCGACGCCAGCTCCGGGTCGCAGTAGGTGACGCGCGGGATGCCGACCTCGTCGATCACGGCGGGGGTCTGCCCGGCGATCTCCTCGGCCACGAAGATGCCCTGCTGGAAGCCCCGGTGCGCGAGCTGGAGGCCGGGCACGATGTCGCCGACCGCGTAGACGTTCGGCACGTTGGTGCGCAGCCGCTCGTCGGTCAGCACGAAGCCGCGGTCCGTCTTGACGCCCTGCTCCTCGTACCCGAGGTTGGCGGTGTTCGGGCCGCGACCGACGGCGACGAGCAGCAGCTCCGCCTCGACGGTCTCGCCGCCCTGGATGGTCAGCTTGACGCCGCTCTCGGTCTTCTCGACCTTCTCGAACGGCTTGCCGACCTTCAAGTTGATCTTCCGCTTGCGGAACGCCCGCTCCAGCGCCTTCGACGACTCCTCGTCCTCGGCGGCGACCAGCCGGGGCAGCGCCTCGACGATCGTCACGTCGACGCCGAAGGACTTCCACACGCTGGCGAACTCGACGCCGATCACGCCGCCACCGAGGACGATCACCGACGACGGCACCCGGTCCATCGTGAGGGCGTGGTCGCTGGTGATGATCCGCTCACCGTCGACGTCCAGGCCGGGCAGGCTCTTCGCGTACGAGCCGGAGGCCAGGACGATGTTGCGGCCGGTGTAGCGCTTGCCCGCCACCTCGACCACGTTCTTGTCGACCAGCTTGCCGGCGCCCTCGACGACTGTGATGTTCTTCGAGCCGCCCACCAGGCCCTGCAGGCCCTTGTACAGGCGGGAGATCACGCCGTCCTTGTACGAGTTGACCCCGGCCATGTCGATGCCGATCAGCTCGGCCTTCACACCGAACTGCTCAGACTCGCGAGCCTGGTCGGCGATCTCGGCCGCGTGCAGCAGCGCCTTCGTCGGGATGCAGCCGTTGTGCAGGCAGGTGCCCCCGAGCTTGCCCTTCTCGACCAGCGCGACCTTCAGGCCCAGCTGGGCGGCGCGCAGCGCGGTCGCGTAGCCGCCGCTGCCACCTCCGAGAATGACAATGTCGAAGGTCGCTTCGTTCGGCTCGCTCACGTCCAACTCCCAGGTCGCGTCGCTGCATCGGGGGTCACGGGGGTGTAACACGGACACACCCCACCTCGGTCATCTTGTCACCACTGAGCACAGGGTGCGTACTGAGGTGCCCAACGACACGTCATCGACACGTACCCTTGGCACCGTTGTCGATGACGCACGGTGGGGGAGAGATCCGGTGGGGTTGTTCCGGCGCCGCAAACAGGCGGCTGTGCCGAGCCATGACCGTGCCGCCGATCGTGGCGATCTGGAGCATCTGGAGAACTTCATCCGGAGCCGGCGCGGCGTCGAGGCGTACATCGAGCCCAGGACGACAGTGACGGAGACCACTGTCATCCTGATCGCCGACGACGGGGAGTGGACCCGCCGGCGCATCGACGGCCCGGACGGGGCCCGGCGCTTCGCGTACCGGATGGGCATCCCGGTGTACGACGTCCGGCTGATGGGCTACCCGCAGCGGATGCGCGACTTCAACGAGCGCCGCAAACGGCGCCCCGAGCGGTACTGACCCACGCGAAAGGGGGGCCCCTGCTCAGGGGGCCCCCTTTCGCGTGTCCCGTCAGCCGTTGGTGGCGACATCCTCGACGAGCTGCACCAGCGTGCGGACCGGTACGCCGGTGCCGCCCTTGGTCAGGTAGCCGGTCGGCTCACCCGAGTGGTAGCCCGGCCCGGCGATGTCGATGTGCGCCCACGCCACGTCGTCGGTCACGAACTCGCGCAGGAACACGCCGCCCTGCAGCATGTGACCGGCCCGGTCCATTCCGGCGTTGACCTGCGAGATGTCCGCCACATCCGACTCCATGCCCTTACGGACGTCGTCGGGCAGCGGCATCGGCCAGGCCGGCTCGCCGACGGCGTCGCCGGCCACCTTCACCCGGTCGCACAGCTCCGGGGTGCCCATCACGCCGGCCATCCGCTTGCCCAGCGCGATCACCTGGCCGCCGGTCAGGGTGGAGGTCTCGAACAGGTAGTCGGTGCCGTCCGCGCAGGCGCGGGCGATGGCGTCGCCCAGGATCATCCGACCCTCGGCGTCGGTGTTGAGCACCTCGACCCGCTTGCCGTTGAACATGGTGATCACGTCACCCGGCCGGTAGCTGGTGCCCGACGGCATGTTCTCCGCCATCGGCAGGTACGCGCTGACCGCCACCGTCGGCTTCAGCGCGGCGATCGCCAGCATGGCCGCGCCCACCGCGGCGGCGCCCGCCATATCGGACTTCATCTCCCACATGCCCTGCGCCGGCTTGATCGAGATGCCGCCGGTGTCGAAGGTGATGCCCTTGCCGACCAGCGCGACCCGCTTGCCGTTGCCGCCGCCCTGCGGGGTGTAGGTCAGCTTCACCAGCCGCGGCGGGGCCTCCGAGCCCTGGCCGACCGCGACGATGCCGCCGTACCCGCCAGCGGCCAGCGCCGCCTCGTCGAGCACCTCGACGTCGAGGCCCGCCTCGCGCGCCGCGTCGGCGACCGCGTCGGCGAACGACGGCGGACGCAGCTCGTTGGGCGCGGTGTTCACCCAGTCCCGGCTGAGCCGGACCGCGCCCGCCACCGCCTGCGCCCGGGTGATCTCCGCCTGGGCGCCCGCGTCGCCGGCGTCCGGCACCGCGATGAGCACCTCGGCCACCGGCTCCCGCCGGGTCGGCTGGGGCCGGGTCTTGTAACCGGCGAACCGGTACCCACCCAGCAGCGCGCCCTCGGCGACCGCGCGCAGCTCCGCCGAGGCGTCCGCGTCGTCCGGCAGCGGCAGCGCCAGCGCGACAGTGGGTGCGCCCGCCAGGGCCCGGATCGCCGCACCGGCGGCCCGGCGCAGCGTCTCCGGGGCCGGGGCGGCACCCGACGGCTCCGGGCCGAGCCCGACCGCGGTGACCAGCGGGGCGGTCACGGTGCCCAGCGTGGCCAGCTTGATGACCTCACCCGGCCCGCCGGTCGCGCCGAGCAGCGCGAGGGTCTCGGTCAGCTTGCCGTCGAAGGCGGCCGCGATGCTCTCCGCGCCGCTGGCGAGCAGCAGGGTGCCGGCGAGGCCGCTGGTGGCGCCCTGCTCTCCGGTCTGGCTGTGCACGCCGATCACGATCGCGTCGACGGCGAGCTCGGCCGGGTCGGTGTCGACCAGGCTCAGGTTGGTGGTGCGGGGTGAAGTCACTGAAGCTACTCCGGGCGGGCCGGGCCGGTCGCGGCGTCGCGTACCAGCGGTGAAGGTCTCCGGCGGAACCTACCCGCCGGACGTCATGGCTGTCCCGCCGACAGCGCCAGCGGGCTCCCGCCGATGCTAACCAGCGACGTTGCCCCCGGTAAGTTGCCACCCATGACCGACGTGACCTCCGACGCCGCCGCGACCCGGCTGCGCCGTTCCCCGCTGCACGAGCGGCACACCGCCGCCGGAGCCAAGCTCGCCCCCTTCGGGGGCTGGGAGATGCCGCTGGAGTATGCCGGCGGCGGAGTGCTCAAGGAGCACACCGCGGTGCGTACGGCAGTCGGGGTATTCGACGTGTCACACCTGGGCAAGGCCCGGGTGAGCGGCCCCGGCGCGGCCGACTTCGTCAACTCCTGCCTCAGCAACGACCTCGGCCGGATCGGCCCGGGCCGGGCGCAGTACACGCTCTGCTGCGACGACGCCACCGGCGGTGTGGTGGACGACATCATCGCCTACCTCTACGCCGACGACCATGTCTTCCTCATTCCGAACGCGGCGAACACCGCCGAGGTGGTGCGCCGGTTGCGCGCCGCCGCGCCCGCGCAGGTGACCGTCACCGACGAGCACGAGGCGTACGCGGTGCTGGCCGTGCAGGGCCCCCGCTCGGCCGAGTTGCTGGCCGCCCTGGACCTGCCCACCGAACACGGCTACATGAGCTTCTCCGCCGCGAGCCTGGCCGGGGTCGAGCTGACCGTCTGCCGTACCGGCTACACGGGCGAGCTGGGCTACGAGTTGGTGGTGCCGGCGGAGCACGCGATCGCCGTCTGGGACGCGCTCTTCGCCGCCGGCGCGGCGTTCGAGCTGCGCGCCTGTGGGCTGGCCGCCCGGGACACGCTGCGGACCGAGATGGGTTACCCGCTGCACGGGCAGGATCTCTCCCTGGACATCAACCCGGTGCAGGCCCGCTCCGGCTGGGCGGTCGGCTGGGACAAGCCGGCCTTCTGGGGCCGCGACGCGCTGCTCGCCGAGAAGGCCGCCGGCCCTCGGCGTACGCTGCGCGGCCTGGTGGCCGTCGACCGTGCCATCCCCCGCCCCGGCATGACCCTGCACGTGGGCGACACCCAGGTGGGTGAGGTGACCAGCGGCACCTTCTCCCCGACCCGCAAACAGGGCATAGCGCTGGCCCTGTTGAACACCGACGCCAACCTCGCGGACGGCGACGAGGTCGAGATCGACATCCGAGGCCGCCGAGCCCCCCTGAAGCTGACGAAGCCCCCCTTCGTAACCCCCTCAGTGAAGTAACCCTCACCCTGGGGGAGTGAGGGTCAGGGGGCTGGGGTTGGGGGTTCGCCTGAGTCGAGGACCGCTTGGGTCCAGCCGCCTTCTGTGACGCCTGTCGCGTCCAGGACGGCCCAGTCGACTACGTCGGACGTCTCCACGACCACCGGGGCGCCGATGCGGACGCTCTGGTCGGTGTTGGCGTCGCTGGCGCTCACGCCGACGATGCGTTCCGGGGTCTCCCACGAGGTGACGCCCGCCCAGACGTACTCCGGGCCGTCGTCTCCGGGCAGGCCGTACTTCACCACCAGCTGCGACTCGGTGGGGAGCTGGCCGGCGACGAACCGGGCCCGCGCGTCACCCAGCGCGGCCCGGGCGGTGGCGACCGCACGGCTCATCGCGTCACCGGAGCGGGCGTAGCGCACGTCCGGCTGGATCCCGGAGAACAGGGTCGCGCAGGCGGCGGCGTAGTAGCGCCCGTCCGGGCCGGGGTGCCCGGCCGGCGGGCGCAGGCTGAGGAACGAGTCGGCCTCCGGGTCGGTCGCCGGGTCCAGTTCGAGGCGGAGCAGCACCGGGGCGGTTGCTCCGTGCTGCTCCGGGTTGCCGTACGCCACGGCGATGTCGTGGCCGGTGACCGTGGCGAGCACCGGCAGCTGCACGAACGCCGGCACCTCCTCGCCGGTGAGCCCGTCGGTCCAGTCCCGCAGCAGTCGGCGGGCCGCGCCGGTCATCACCGCACCCCAGGCGCGGGTGAGGTGGTCGGGCACCCCCTGGGTCTGCAACTCCAGCAGACCGAAGCGGCGCAGCCCCTTCGTGGTGAACCAGAGACCCTCGGTGTCCGAGGAGTACGGCACCAGCACCCAGTCGACAAGTCGGATGCGGCCCTGCTCGTCGGGGAGGGAGCGCAGCGCGGTCGCCGGGTCGAGGAACTGGAGGCCGAAGACGTCCACCACGTCGCTGTCGACGGATTCCGCCACGGCGGCCGCGACCGCCCGGGCGGCCCACTCGTGCGCGGGTGGCCAGCCGGGCCGGTACTCGGCCTGTACGACCACCAGGTGCGTCGCCGCCGCCAGCCGGTCCAGCTGTTCCCTGGTGGCGCCGAACGCGGTGAGCAGGTCCGGTGGCAGCTCGGGGAACTCGGCGATCGGCCGGGTGTCGACGCTCATCAGCGGGCTGTCGAGCATCTGCCGGGCCAGCCCGTGCACCGGCTCGGCCAGCCGGCCGGTCAGGGCCGCCACCGCGGTCTTCGCACTGACCTTCGGTAGCCCCGCCATCGGCACCAGGTAGGTCGCGCTGAGCGACTCCGGCACCGGAACGGGCAGGAAGTCGTCCGTGATGAGCATTGTGGGATCCCCCGGTGGCCGCGCCGGTGTTGTCGAGGGAGAACGCTACCCGGCCCGCCGGGCCCGGTTCAGCCGGACAGCACCAGACCCAGGTAGACCAGCGTGGTGACCACCTCGACGGTCGCGCCCAGGACGTCGCCGGTGATCCCGCCGAGCCGGCGTACCACGTGGTTGAGCAGCGGTAGCGCGACGGCGATCGCGGCGACGACGGCCAGCGGCCCCTGCCACGGACGGCCCGGCACCGCGGGCACCGCCAGCAGCACGACGGCGACCGCGCCGGCGGCCACTGCCACCGGGCCGACGGTGCCGGCGACCAGCGCGCCCAGCCCGTCGGGCCGGGCCGCCGGCACTCCCCGCCGGCAGGCCACCGTGACACCGAGCCGCCCGGCAGCGGTCGCCGCGACCACCGCCGCGAGGCACGCCGGCCAGGACCGGCCGGCGAGGTCGGCGAGCGCCGCCGCCTGCACCAGGAGTACGACCACCAGGGCGACCACCCCGAACGGGCCGACGTCCGGCTTCTTCATGATCTCCAGGGCGGCCGCGCCCCGCCGGTACGAGCCGAGCGCGTCCACGGTGTCGGCCAGCCCGTCCAGGTGCAGCCCTCGGGTGAGCAGAGCGGTGGCGCCGACTGTCACGCCGGCCGCCACCAGCGGCGGGGCGAGCGCGCCGGTCAGCAGCAGCACACCGGCCAGCAGGGCGCCGAGCAGCGCGCCGACCACCGGGGCGAGGGCCATCGCCGTGCCGGCGACCGGGCGGTCGATGCGCCCGGCCCGCACCGGCAGCGTGGTGAACGTGGTGACCGCCAGCCGGGCTCCCGCGAGCAGCCGTGGCTCAGCCGGCACGCCAGCCCGACGCCGGCTGCTCGTCCGCCCCGGTGCTGGCCGGGCCCGGCCCGGTCGGCTCCGGCTCGGCGAAGTCGGGCTCGGTCGAGTCGGGCTCGGTCCGGTCGGGTTCGGTGAGATCAGGGTCGGCGTGGCTCGGGTCGGTGGATTCCGGCTCGTCGGCGGCCGGGTCGGTGTCGTCCGCGCCGCCCAGCGACGGGTGCACCGGCAGCGCGGCGGACAGCGCCAGCACCGAGCGCAGCAGCGGCAGCGCGACCAGCGCGTTCGCGCCCTCGCCGAGATCCAGCCGCAGGTCGAGCAGCGGGGTGAGGCCCAGCACGTCGGCGGCGAGCCGCACGGCAGGGTGCCCGCCGTGGTCAGCCAGCAGGCACCAGTGCCGGGCCTGCCCGGCCAGGTCACGGCTCACCATGCCGGCGGCCAAGCCGACCGGCCCGTCGAGCAGCACCGGCACCCGGCGGGCGGTGGCGCCGAGCAGCACGCCGGTGGCCACCGCCACGTCGCCGCCACCCAGCTCGGCCAGGATGTCCTTGGCGCCGCGCGACGAGCGTCGGGTGCGGTGCAGCGCGTCGCGGACCGCCGCGCAACGGATCATCCACGCGGCGTCGTCGATCTCACCGGCTTCGGTGATCACCCGGCCCAGCACGGCGGGTGGCTCCGCACCCGCGGTCGCCGCGAGCACCGCCGCGGCCGCCGCCTCGGTGCCGGCGCCGCACGCACCGAGCACCAGCAGTTGTACGCCGGCGTCGGCTGCCTGCTCGGCCAACCGCCAGCCGTAGCGCAGCGCGGACTCCACCTGCTCCGGCGCGAGGGCCGGCTGATCCTCGATCGGCGCGGAGGCCGGAGTGTCCACCACCTGGAGACTGGCGCCGCTCTCGGCGGCCAGCCGCGCCAACGCGCCCTGGCCGGCGCGGGCCTGTGCGGCGCGGCGCGCCGACTCACCGGCGACGGTGCCGGCCGCCGCCCCACCGGCGTGGTCGCCGTGCAGCAGCAGCACCCGCACCGAGCCCCAGGCCGCGGGGGTCGAGGTGCCCTGGGTGGCTGCGGCGAAGCCCACCACCCGGTCCAGCACGCCCAGGCCGGCGCCCGGTACGTCCAGCGTGGCCAGCCGGTCCACCGCCTGAGGGCCGGCGTACTCGTCGGGCATCGGCAGCTCCATGCCGGGCTGGATGACCAGCCCGGTGGCCACCATCGGCAGCGCCATGGTCGGTGCGGCCCACGTGTTGCCCGGCTCCGCGGTCGGGGTGGCCGGCGGCGTGTGGGTCAGCACGTCGGGCAGCTGCACCTCGGGGGTCGGCTCGCTGTCGGCAAGGCTCGCCACCACCGCTGCGCTGGCAGCTGCCGTCGGCGCGGTCACGGTTGCGGGGGCGGGCGATTCGGTGGCGCTGGCGACCGACTTGAGCCAGACCGGCTGACCGGCGACGACCAGCACCACCGCGTCGCAGGCGTCGGCGACCGCGCGGTTGGCCGCGCCCAACGCGTCGGTGAACGCCCTGCCCAGCGGGGTGGTGGGCACCAGCGACAGCCCCACCTCGGGGCTCACCAGCACCACCCGTGCGGCACACCCGCGGATCGCCTCGGCCAGCTCGGCGATGGTCGCCACGTCGTCGGCGGGCTGGTGGTCCGGGTCGAGCAGCACCGTCACCCAGCCGCCCAGGTCGTCGACGAGCAACATCTCGTTGGGCTCGGCGGACTCCAGCACGTCGGCCAGCCGGCGCGGATTCTCGGTGGTCTCCTCGGTGGTCCAGCTGCCCGGCCGTCGGGCGCGGTGCGCCGCCAGCCGGGTCGCCCACTCGGTGTCCTCCGGGTCGCCCTCGGGCGCGGTGGCGACGTAGCGGACCACCGGCGCGTCGGTGACCAGGGACTCGGCGAACTCGGACTTGCCGGACCGGATACCGCCGAGCACCAGGACCGTGTTCCACCCGTCTACGGACATGCCCGTACCTTAGTTCGCCTCCTCCAGCACCGGGCACGTCGCCCCAGCCTCCCGAAGATCGAAAGTCCATGCTGCGTCCGTCCCGGGCCGGCGTCCGAACCGTCAACGAGGCAAAGAGCCCCGCAAACCTGAACGGCCGGTCGCTCGATCGCCGGAACGCCCCGCCCCGCCCGCGCTGATCTTGCAGCTTCGGTTGCCGATATGTCCGGGATGCCATGTTGTGCCGCGACAGCAAACGCAAGATCGCGGAGGGGGGGATCACCCGTTCTCGTCGATCATGGAGTTGTGGTGCCTGGTTTGCTGTGATGCGAGCACCTTGTCACCCACCGCAACTCCATGATCGACGCGGACAGTGCGCCTCCTCGGCGATCCACCACGGGTGAGCGTCGTTCAGTCGCATCACCAGGTAGTCGACCTGGCTGCCGTCGTCGAGCGCGGCCTGACCCACGTCGTGCACCGGGACCACGCCGGGGTGCCGCAGCGCGGCAAGCATCCGCGCCTCGGCCCGGAACCGGGCGGTGAACTCCGGATCGGCGACCAGCGACGGCAGCAGCACCTTCACGGCGACCTCGCGTTCCAGCAGCACGTCAGTGCCGCGCCAGACCGCGCCCATCCCACCCGTCGCCACCCGCTCGCCCAGCCGGTACCGGTCGCCGAGCAGCACTCCCCGTGTCAGCAGCGAGCCACCGTACCGGCCGACGTCGATCGGATTGATCCACCCCTGGGTCCGCCGGGGCGAGCGAGCGGCCGTTGCGCGCCGGGCCGACTACGCTGGCGAGGGTTCGTCCCACGGGGACTTCAGCGGCGAGGGGAGACGCGGCATGGCGTGGAGCTGGCGGTACGAGGGCACGGACGGTCAGACGGTCGAGGGACCGGCGGAGTCGTTCGGCAGCCAGGCCGACGCCGAATCCTGGATCGGTCAGACCTGGCGGGAGCTCGCGGCGTCCGGCGTCACCTCGGTCGCGCTCCTGGAGGACGACCGGGTGGATTACCGGATGAGCCTGCTGCCCACGGCCGAGTGATGGCCTACGACCGCCCGGGCGGCGACGGGCTGGTCCTCGGCGTACCCAAGGCGGCGTTCCGGCCCAGCCCGGTCTTCCTCGGCCTGGTCGCGCTCTTCGCGGTCAGCGGGGTGCTGACCTGGAACGGGTACGGCAACGTCCGGTTCAACGTTTTCCTCTTCGTGGTGTCCGGCTGGCTGGTGTCGCTCTGCCTGCACGAGTACGCCCACGCGGTGGTGGCCTACCGGGCCGGCGACCGGGACATCGCCCATCGCGGCTACCTGACGCTCAACCCGTTCAAGTACACCCACCCGTTGCTGTCGATCGTGCTGCCGGTGGTGGTGGTGCTGCTCGGAGGCATCGGCCTGCCGGGTGGCGCGGTCTGGGTGGACCGGCACTCCATCCCGGGTCGACTGCGGCACACCCTGGTCAGCCTCGCCGGCCCGGCGACCAACGTGCTGTTCACGTTGGTGTTGGTGGCGGTGGTGCGGCTCGGCGCCCAGTCGGATGGTCCGGTGGAGTTCTGGGCCGGGGTGGCGTTGCTCGCCTTCCTCCAGCTCACCGCCAGTGTGCTGAATCTGCTGCCGGTGCCCGGCCTGGACGGCGGCAACATGATCCAACCGTGGCTCAACCCGCAGTGGCGCAAGATGTACGACCTGTTCGCGCCGTACGGCTTCATCCTGCTCTTCGCGCTGCTGTGGAACCCGCGCATCGGCGGCTGGTTCTTCGACGCGGTCTTCGCGGTCGGTGACCTGCTCGGTCTGCCGTCGTGGCTCTACGCCACCGGCCTGGAGCTGATCCGCTTCTGGCAGAGCTGACCTGACCTGACCCGGCCCGGCCTGCGCGAAACCCTCGCGCCGGCCGGGCCGGAACGGCGTCAGGGACGCTGCGCGGGGGACTCGGTCTTCGCCGGGTCCCGCTCGACGATCGGCCCGACGATGTCGTCGATCGCCTGGAGCAGGTCGGCGTCGAGCTTCACGCCGGCCGCCTTCACGTTGTCGTGCACCTGCTCGGGGCGGGACGCGCCGATGATCGCCGACGAGACGTTCGGGTTCTGCAGCACCCACGCCACGGCGAGCTGCGCCATGCTGAGCCCGGCCTGCTCGGCGAGGGGCTTGAGCTGCTGGACCCGGGTCAGCACGTCGTCGTTCATGAACCGGGAGATGAAGCCCGCACCCGACTTCTCGTCGGTGGCGCGGGAACCTGCCGGCGGCGGCTGGCCCGGCAGGTACTTGCCGGAGAGCACGCCCTGCGCCATCGGCGACCAGACGATCTGCCCGATGCCCAGTTCCTCGCTGGCCGGCACGACCTCGGTCTCGATGACCCGCCACAGCAGCGAGTACTGCGGCTGGTTGGAGACCAGCGGAATGTGCAGCTCCCGGGCGAGCGGGTGGGCGGCGCGCAGCTGGGCGGCGGTCCACTCGGAGACGCCGATGTAGTGCGCCTTGCCGGAGTGGACGACGTCGGCGAACGCCTCCATCGTCTCTTCCAGCGGGGTGCTGCTGTCGTAGCGGTGGGCCTGGTAGAGGTCCACGTAGTCGGTGCGCAGTCGGCGCAGCGAGCCGTTGATCGACTCCATGATGTGCTTGCGGGACAGGCCGCGGTCGTTGCGGCCGGGCCCGGTCGGCCAGTAGACCTTGGTGAAGATCTCCAGGCCCTCACGGCGCTCGTTCTGCAACGCGCGGCCGAGCACGTCCTCGGCCCGGGTGCCGGCGTACACGTCGGCGGTGTCGAAGGTGGTGATCCCCGCGTCGAGAGCGGCCCGGACGCAGGCGAACGCGGCGTCCTCCTCGACCTGCGAACCGTGGGTGATCCAGTTGCCGTACGAGATCTCGCTGACCATCAGGCCGGAACGGCCCAGGTGTCGGAATTCCATGTACCGACCCTAGCTCTAGTGGATCATCGGTGGCGACTGATGACTCAGAGCACCGGATTGGCATCGGTGAGTAGTCGGTCGATCTCCTCCAACACCTCGGCGCGATCGCTGTGCACCGGGTCGATGAGCGGCACGCCGCGCCGGTCCAGCGCGCCCCACCGCCCGGTGTCGCTCTCGACCAGGAACGCCACCGGGTGGATGACCAGCATCGGGTGCGCCGGCGGCACCAGCACCGTGCCGGTGCGGTCCACCACGCCCCGCCGACCCGCCACGTCGACCACGGCGAGCCCTTCGTCGGTGAAACCGTCGATCTGCTGGCCGTCGGCCAACTCGGTGACGAAGCCGTGGTAGCGGGTGGGCACGATGACCCGACCGGTCCGGTCGACCGCCCCCCACCCCTCGCGCCGCACCGCGGCCAGCCCGCGCCGGAACGGCCGTACCTCGGCGAAGTTGGGCGCGACCTGCACCGCGCCGGTCGCGTCGATCGCCGTCCAACCGCCCTCGCCGACCACCCAGGCCAGGCCGTCACTGAACGGATGCGCGGCCCGGAAGGACGGCGGGATCACCGTCGTACCGAGCAGGTTGATCAGCGACCAGCGGTCGGTGTCCGGCCGGCGGACCCAGGCCAACCCGTCGTGGAAGGGCTGCGCCTCGGCGTACCGGGCGGGGACGACCACCTCGCCGTCCTGGCTGGTGTAACCCCACAGCGACCCGTCCCGGTCCGGCAACGGGGGTCGGTCCCGGTCGAGCACCTCGTCCCGACCCCGGGGGTACGGCCCGAAGCCATCCGCCTCGGCCCGGACGGTGACCGCGTCGAGGGCCACCCGGACCCGGTCGAGCAGTTCGGCGTCGCCCGCGCCGCGCAGGTCGAGCGCCTTCTCGAAGTGCTCGCAGGCCTCCATGAGCCGCCCCTGGTCGTAACACGACCGCCCGGCGTGCTCGTGCAGCGCGGCCCGCAACCGGTCGGGCAACTCCACCGAGTTGGCCTGGGCGAAGAGCTGGTCGGCCTCGGGGAAGTCGCCGCGCCAGCGCAGCACGTGGGCCAGCCGGGCCTGGGCCAGCGCGGTCCGGCGCAACTCGCCGGTGGCCTCGGCGTAGGTGAGGGCGAGCCGACCATCGGCCAGCGCGTCGTCCAGGTCGCCGAGAATCCGCGAGGCCACCGCCCGCAGGCTGAGCAGCCGGGCCCGGGCACGGTTGTCGACCGCCGAGCCCAACTTCCCGGTCAGCCGCCGCCGGATGGCCCGCAGGTCGTCCGGCTCCGTCAGCTCCTCGCGCAGGGTCACCGGGTCCAACCGCCACCGGTACGCGGCCAGCACCTGCTCCGGGTCTCCCGGGTCGGCCAGCGACGGGCGGGTCACCACCGGCGGTGCGTCGTCGGGTGGCGCGGACACCGGCTCGTTCTCCCCGTCCGAGCCGCTCCTCGGGCCGGGTACGGCCGAGGCGGGTGGCCCGGACGTCGGCGCCACCGACGTCGGCGGCCCGGAGACGGCCGCCGCGGCGGTCGGTGGTGTCGAGGCGGGTGGCGCGGAGACGGGCGCTTCGGAGTACGGCTGCGCTGAGGCGGGTGGTGCGGAGACCGGGGCTGCGGTCGGCGCTGGCGGCGCGGAGACGGGCGCTGCGAAGAGGGGCGGCGCGGAGACGGGGGCTGCGGTCGGCGTTGGTGGCACGGAGACGGGCGCTGTCGCGGACGCTGGTGGCGCGGAGACGGGTACTGCGGGCGGGGTCGATACCGGCGGCGCCGGGGGAGCGGAGACCGGCGCGACCGAGGTGGGCGGTGCGGAGAACGGCGGTGCGGCGACCGGCGGTGCCGAGACGGGCGGGCTCGTGTCATGCGCAGACGTTACGGACGGCGCAACCTCGCCCGACCACTCGTCGGCTGGCGAGTCATTTGCCGGGCTGGTACTCGGATCGTCGATCGCATCCGCCGGCTCGTCGGGTGGCGCAAGCTCGCCGGTCGGGTCGTGCTCGACCGGATCGGTGTCGTCGTCGGGCGAAGCGGTGAAGGGCTGCCGGTCGACCTCGGCGTCGAGGTCGGCCTCGGCCGGCTGGTGGGGGATGGCCACGACAGGTGCGCCGGAGACGGGCTGGTCGCCGTCGAGCGTTCCCGTGTCGAGAGCGGGCTGCGGGTCGTCGTCCAGGTCGTCCGCCCAGAGCCGGGGGGCACCGGAGACGGGATGGGCGGAGACCGGGTCGAAGGCGTCGTCCGGTGTCGAGCCGCTGGCGTGCTCGTCGGCCACGTCGACGTGGGTGTCGGTCGTCGACGTCTGCGCGTCCGGTGCGACCGGTGTCGCGGAGAGGCCGGGGTCGCCGGCCGTCGACTCGTCGCCGACCCTGTCGAACGACCGCTCGTCCGTCGTCGGCTCGCCCTGGTCGGATTCGGCGAGCTGAGCGGAGCTGAACCATGCATCCGGCCCGCGGGTGCCCGGGACGTCGTCCGGCTCGTGAACGGCTGCCACCGGCTCTTCCGAGGGCGGCGGGGGTACGTAGCGGCGCGGCGTACCGGGGGCCGGCGGGAGCGGCGGCGCGACCTCCGCCGCTGGCGGCTGCGAGGCCACCGGAGCCGGAACCGCGCGGGTCGGGTCGGCCGGGGTCGGTTCGGGTCGGGTCGCCGGTGGCGGCGGTGCCTGCCAGGTGGGTGGCGGGGCCACCGACGGGCGGGCGTCGGCCGTCGGGACCTGTCGCTCCGGCGAGTACGGGCGCTGCGGCGCGGCCGGGCGCTGCGGCGCGGCCGGTCGATCCGGCGCGGCCGGTCGCTCGGCGGGGTGCTGCCGCTCCGCCGGGGACGAGCGGTCCGGGGAGACCGGGCGGCGGTCGGTCGCTGGGGTGCCGGCCAACGGGTCGCCGACCCGACGGCGGTCCGGGCCCGGCTCCTCGCCGCGCCGCTGGTCCGCCGGACGGTCCCTGGTGTCCGGGCCGGGGTAACGCGGCGGCGGTGCGGGATGCGCTCCGGATGCCGGTGGCGGTTCGGCCAGCGGCCGGCGTCCCGATGCCGGCGGGGCATCCGAGCGTTCGTCGGCGACGGGCGGCTCCACCGGCGCGGGCAGGTACTCCAGCCGCAGGCGCGCGGCGGGTGGCCCCGAGACGGGCCGGTCGGAGGCGGGGGAGACCGGGGCGGCCGACACCGGCCGGTCCCGACCGGGCGCGGCGGGGGAGACGGGGGCGGCCGACACCGGCCGGTCCCAGCCTCGGGCGGCGGGGGAGTCGGGTGCTGGCGACACCGGCCGTTCCGGCGAGGCCGGGGCGCCCGATACCGGTCGGTCCCAGCCTCGGGCGGCGGGGGAGTCGGGTGCTGGCGACACCGCCCGTTCCGGCGAGGCCGGGGAGACCGGGGCAGCCGACACCGGCCGATCCCAACCGGGGGAGACGGGCGCCGGCGACACCGGTCGCTCCGGGGAGACCGGCATGGCACGACCGGAGGCGGGCGGCGCCGTCGCGGCCGGGCGTGCCGGGCGCTCGTCGTACCGCGCCGGGGTGGCCGCCGGCCGCTCGTCGGGCCGCGCCGGGGTGGCCGCCGGCCGCTCGTCGGGCCGCGACGGCGTGGCCGCCGGCCGCTCGGGCCGGGCGGCCGGCCGCGGCGCGACGCCCGGCTCGGCGCTGCGGTGCGGGTCCGTGGTGCGGTACGGATCCGTGGTGCGGTGCGGGTCGGGGCTGCGGTGCGGGTCAGTGGTGCGGTGCGGGTCAGGGCTGCGGTGCGGGTCCGTGGTGCGGTGCGGGTCGGGGCTGCGGTGTGGCTCGGGGCTGCGGTGTGGCTCGGTGCGGTGGCCGGGCTCCCGGGTGCGGTCCGAGGTGCGGTCCTGGCGTACCGGACCCGGTGCTGGCCAGGGCAGGCTGCCGTCCGGCCGTTGGCCCGGCTGCGGCCGCGGCTCGCGGTAGCCGTCCTCGCGGTAGCCGTCCTCGCGGTAGCCGTTGTCGCGGTACGCGTCCGGGCGGGCCTGCTCGCGGGGTCGCCGGTCCGGGTACGCCTCGGCGCGGGCCGCCGCCTCACGGGGCTGCTGCCGGTGCGGGTCGGTGTCGGGCCGCCGCCGGTCGTCGTCGAGGCGGGGCTGATCGGGCACGTCCGGCTCGGGGCGACGTCGTCGTCCACCGTTGGGTGCGGGCGCAGCGCCGACCCCCTCGTCCGCGCGGTAGCGCGGTTCCGGGCGGCGCGGGTCGTCGGCGGCCCGGTCCGGGTAGCCGTCGGCGCGGTATCGCGTGCGGCCGTCCACTGGTGCCCACGGGTCGACCCCGTCGGCGATGCGGCCGTCGTCGTCGCGGGTGGGTCGGACGCTGTACCCGTCGCCGGGGTGCTGTTCGTAACCAGCTGCGGATCGTTGCGGTGTGCCGCGCCGACGTGGTGCGTCGTCCGGCTCGGGCACCCAGCCGGGTTCGGCCCGGGGCGCGGGGGAGACCGGCGGACTGCCCCGGTAACCCCGATCCCGCTCGGCGGGCTCCTGCCGGGGACGGCGGCTGTCGTACCGCTCGGGGGTGGGCTGGTCCCGGTGCCAGGCGGCTTCTCGCGCGGGCCCCCGCTCGTCGGCGGGGCGTCGGTCGGACCAGGCGGTACGTCGGTCCGACTCGGGCGAGCGGCGTTCGTCGCGGCGGGGCGGCTCGGGCAGCGGACGACGGTACGGCTCGTGGTCGTAGTGGCGGGAGTCGGCGTTGTCGGGTCGGCCGTAGGTGGAGGTGTCCGCCGCAAGCTCGTCGTCGCGGAGTCGGCCGTAGGCCGATGCCTCGCCCGGCTCGTCGTCTACCCAGGATCGGCCGTGAGGCGCCTGGTCCGCCGGTGGTTCGTCGGACCAGGACCGGCCGAGGTAGGTGCCGTCCGGGCGGGTGGGCGCGAGCGGCGGCACCTCGGCCCGGCCGGACACGGTCGCGCGCCCGCGCGGTGGCGGCTGGTGCGGCATGCCGATGTCGCCGGGGTAGCGCTGGCCGGGGAACTGGGGGTGCCACTCGCTGGTCGGCTCGCCCACCCAGGACGGTTCGTTCGGGTCTGGCCACCGGTCGGTGTAGCGGCCGTTCATCCGTCGAGCCCGTCGCCACACCCGGCCGCTGGGCCGATTCTCGCCGGGGGTGAGGTGTCCGCAGCCGCCGTCGGGTGACCGCTGGGCGTCCGGTCGCCGCCTGCCACGCCCCGGTGGCCGGCTCGCGTCCGCTCGCTCACGCGTTGTCACCTCGTTGCAAATTGTCGCGCTGGGGCCGCACGTGCCGGTCAGATCGCCGCTCCGGCAGGCCGTGGCTGCGGATGGAGGGTAACGGCGTGGGCTCGCTCACCGCCACTGTGGTGCCGCCCACCGGCGCAAACGTTATCCCATTGGTTTCGGACATTTGGGCCTATAAGCGAATCTGAGCTCCGACCCTCCCGCACGCGAGGACCCCCCGGCTGCGGCGGGATGGCCGTCCTCGTTCAGGGGTGCTCCATGATGAGGACGGCGAACGTACCGGGAGCGAGCGCCTCGTAACGGTGCGGTGCGTCACCGGGGAACGTGGCGTAGTCGCCGGGGTCGAGTTCGACCGGCGCCGCCTCGGGCCCCACCCGCAGCCGGCCGGCAGCGACCACCACGTGCTCGATGCTGCGCGGGGTGTGTCCGTGCCCGGCTCGGACCGCGCCGGGTTCCAGCCTGATCAGGTAGACGTCCCGGCGCAGGTGCGCCGCGCCGGCGCTGAGCAGCGTTCCGCTGAAGTCGGCCTGCTCGGAGCGGACCTGCGGCCCGTCCCCGGCCCGGATGACCCGTACGCCGTCGTCAACGGGCTCCACCAGCCGGCTGAAGGGCACACCGAGTGCGACGCCCAGCGCCCAGAGGGTCTCCACACTCGGGTTGCCGGTGCCCGACTCCAGTTGGGAGAGGGTGGACTTGGCCACCCCCGCCCGACGGGCCAGCTCGGTCAGCGAGATGCCGACCCGTTCGCGCTCCCGGCGCAGGGCGGCGGCGATGGTGGCCAGCGGGGCAGCCGGTTCCGAAGGCATGCCTTCGCTCCATTGGGTCAAACGTTCGGTCTGGCGAACAACGGCAACCTGTTCAGCATGATGAACGCACAACAAGATCCGCGCAGTTACGGCGAAACTGCTGCCTCGAAGATGGCTGAGGCAGCAGTTTCGCGGATGTCGCGCGGATCCTGGAGGTGCGGGAGCCCGAGGGTCAGACCTTGTCGCCCAGCTTGACCTGGGGCGCCGGAGCGCGCATCCGCCGGAAGGTGATCGACCGCATGACCGCGTAGAGGAAGAGCGAGCCCATCCGCTGATCGGTCTTCGGGAAGCGCTCCCGGACCAGCTTGCTGATCTTGCGGCAGATCAGCACCGAGTCGACGACCACACCCAGCGCCAGCGCGCCCCAGAGCACGTTGGAGATCAGCCGGACCAGCGGCGGCATGGCCGCGTTCGACCCGACCAGCACGATCAGCGCGCCGCCGAAGAACCAGGTGCCGACGGTACGCCGGGAGTCGACCACGTTGCGGGCCAGCAGCCGCTCCGGGCCACGGTCGCGGGGGCCACCCTCGCGGCGGAACTCCGACGCCGCCTCGGCGCGCAGTTGACGGCGGCGCTCCCGCTCCTCCTCCTTGGTGAGGGGGCGAGTGGGGCCGGCCGGGCGACGGCCGGCGATCGGCCGCTTGGGCGTCTCCCGACCCTTGGCCGGGGTGTAACCCCGGGAACGCTCGGCGGTCTCCTCGGGGGTCACCGAGGTGACGGCCTCGTCGACGAGGTCGGTGGACTTGCGGCGAAAGAGCGACGGCACGCGGCAAGGGTAGCCAACGGTCCGTGCCCGGTCCACATCGCGGTACAGCGGCCGACGGCTCCAGGTCGCAGTGCGACCTGGAGCCGTCGTAGCCGAACGATGGGTGACCGAGGTTACGGACGCTCGGCGTGCGCGCCCAGGTCGGCGAGCTTCGCCTCGAAGTCCTCGTAGCCCCGGTTGATCAGGTCCACGCCGTACACCCGTGAGGTGCCCTCGGCCGCGAGCGCAGCGATCAGGTGGCTGAACCCGGCCCGCAGGTCCGGGATGACCAGGTCGGCGGCGTGCAGCTTGCTCGGCCCGGCGATCACCGCGGAGTGCTTGAAGTTACGCCGGCCGAAGCGGCACGGGGTGCCGCCGAGGCAGTCCCGGTAGACCTGGATGTTGGCGCCCATCGAGTTGAGGGCCTCGGTGTAGCCCAACCGCTGCTCGTAGACCGTCTCGTGGACGATCGACAGGCCGCGGGCCTGGGTCAGAGCCACGACCAGCGGCTGCTGCCAGTCGGTCATGAAGCCGGGGTGCACGTCGGTCTCCAACGCGACAGCGTTCAACTCGCCACCCGGGTGCCAGAAGCGGATGCCGCCCTCCTGGCCGGGGTCGCCCAGCTTCGGCGCGCGAGCGTCGGTGACCTCGTACTCGCCGCCGACCGAGCGGAAGATGTTCAGGAAGGTCATCATGTCGGCCTGCTGCGCGCCCAGCACCTCGACGTGACCACGGGTCGCCAGGGCGGCGGCCGCCCAGCTCGCCGCCTCGATCCGGTCCGGGATCGGCCGGTGGGTGTAGCCGTGCAGCTTGGGCACACCCTGAATCTCGATCACCCGGTCGGTATGGACCTTGATGATCGCGCCCATCTTCTGCAGGATGCAGATCAGGTCGATGATCTCCGGCTCCACCGCGGCGTTGCGCAGCTCGGTGACGCCCTCGGCCATCACGGCGGTCAGCAGCACCTGCTCGGTGGCGCCGACGCTCGGGTACGGCAGGGCGAACTTGGTGCCGTGCAGCCCGTTCGGCGCGGACAGGTGCATGCCCTGCGGCTGCTTGTCGACGACTGCGCCGAACTGGCGCAGCGCCTCCAGGTGGAAGTCGATCGGGCGCGGGCCGATGTGGCAGCCGCCCAGGTCCGGGATGAACGCGTGCCCGAGGCGGTGCAGCAGCGGGCCGCAGAACAGGATCGGGATCCGGCTGGAACCGGCGTGCACGTTGATCTGGTCGGTGCTGGCGCTCTCCACGTTCGCCGGGTCGAAGACGAGCTCGCCGTCCTCGGTGCCGTCGGTGACCTTGACGCCGTGCAGGCCGAGCAGACCTCGCACCACCTCGACATCGCGGATCTTGGGCACGTCGAACAGTCGGCTCGGGCTGTCGCCGAGCAGCGCGGCGACCATCGCCTTCGATACCAGGTTCTTCGCGCCGCGCACGCGGATCCGCCCTTCGAGCGGAGTGCCTCCGTGCACAACCAGGACGTCGTCGGTCAACGCAACCTCCAGCGCGTCGGTGCTGCCGTGTTGATGGTGGGGCGCCTGAACGTCGTCGCTACCCCGGATGCGGCCATGTCGAAACGGCCCGCGTATGTCGTCGCCTGGGCAGCATAGCCCTCGGTAACGAAAAAGGACTCGGTCACATCGGCGTGTGTGGCATTAATCGGTGATCCGGCACTTTTGCGTACCAAGAGCGCTACGGATCGTGATCAGGACACCGCCGGCGGCGGAGTGTCCGCGCCGGGCAGCGCGAGCATCTGATCCAGCGCCACCCGGGCGTGGTGCGCGGTGTCGGCGTCCACCGTGATCTGGTTGACGACCCGGCCCGCGACCAGCTCCTCCAGGGCCCAGACCAGGTGCGGCAGATCGATCCGGTTCATCGTCGAGCAGTAGCAGACGGCCTTGTCCAGGAACGTGATCTGCTTGTCCGGGTGCGCCAGCGCCAGCCGGCGGACCAGGTTCAGCTCGGTGCCGAGCGCCCAGGCCGAGCCGGCCGGAGCCGCCTCGATCGTCTTGATGATGTATTCGGTGGACCCGACGTAGTCGGAGGCCGTGACCACCTCGTGCCGGCACTCCGGGTGGACCAGGACGTTGACCCCGGGCACCCGCTCCCGTACGTCGTTGACGCTGTCCAGCGTGAACCGGCCGTGCACCGAGCAGTGCCCCCGCCACAGGATCATCTTGGCGTCGCGCAGCTGCTGCGCCGTGAGCCCGCCACCGGGCTTGTGCGGGTCGTAGAGCACGCAGTCGTCCAGCGACAGGCCCATCTCCAGCACCGCGGTGTTGCGGCCCAGGTGCTGATCCGGCAGGAAGAACACCTTCGACCCCTGCTCGAAGGCCCAGTCCAGGGCGCGCTTGGCGTTGGACGAGGTGCAGACCACGCCGCCGTTGCGGCCCACGAAGCCCTTGATGTCGGCCGAGGAGTTCATGTACGTCACCGGAACGGTCTCGCCGGCGATGCCCAGCTCGGTCAGCGTGTCCCAGGCCGCCTCGACCTGGCCCAGGACCGCCATGTCCGCCATCGAGCAACCCGCCGCGAGGTCGGGCAGGATCACCCGCTGGGTGTCGGTGGTGAGGATGTCGGCGCTCTCGGCCATGAAGTGCACGCCGCAGAAGACGATGTACTCCGCGTCCGGGCGGGCCGCGGCCTCCCGGGCCAGCTTGAACGAGTCGCCCGTCACGTCGGCGAACTGGATCACCTCGTCGCGCTGGTAGTGGTGACCCAGCACGAAGACCTTGCTGCCCAGCTTCGCCTTCGCGGCGGTGGCACGGGCCACCAGATCCGGATCGCTGGGCGCCGGCAGGTCGCCCGGACACTCGACGCCGCGCTCGGTGTCGGGGTCGCTGCCCCGGCCGAGCAGCAGCAGAGCCGTCGCCGTGTTGGAGGGTTCCACCCAGGTCGAAGTCACGTAGCCCATGGTCCCACAGCGCGAGCGCGACGCAGCTTCGCTCGGTGTGGGCTGCCACACTGCTCGGCATGCGCGTGCTGCTCTGCCCGGACAAGTTCGCCGGCACCCTGTCCGCACCGGAGGTGGCCACCGCCGTCGCCGCCGGTTGGCGCACCGTCACCGACGGAGACGAACTGCTGATCCGGCCCCTCGCCGACGGCGGGCCGGGCTTCGTGGAGGTGCTCGCCGAAGCCCTCGGCGGCCGGCGGGTGCCGGTGTCGACGGTCGATCCGCTGGGCCGGCCGGCGGCCGGTGAGATCCTGCTCACCGCCGACGGCGCGACCGCCTACCTGGAGAGCGCGCAGGCGTGCGGCCTGCACCTGCTCTCCGCAGCCGAGCGCGACCCGAAGACCACCACCTCGTACGGGCTGGGTCTGTTGGTGGCCGCCGCGGTGGAGAGCGGCGCCCGCACTGTGGTGATCGGGTTGGGCGGCTCCGGCACCAACGACGGCGGTGCCGGGATGCTCACCGCGCTGGGCGTGACCCCTCTCGACCAGGGTGGCGCCGCGCTGCCGTACGGCGGGGCGGCGCTCGCCGCTGTCGACGCCCTGGACGGCGCGCCCCGGCTGCGCGGCGTCCGACTGGTCGCGGCCACCGACGTGGACAACCCCCTGCTCGGCCTGCATGGCGCGAGCAACGTGTTCGGCCCGCAGAAGGGCGCCGACCGCGCCGACGTGCTGCTGCTCGACGCGGCCCTGGAGCGTTTCGCGGCGGTGCTGGAACGGGACCTGCCCGGCTGCCCGGCGGGGCTCGGCGTACTGCCCGGGGGTGGGGCCGCTGGCGGCATCGGCGCGGCGCTCCTGGCCCTGGGCGGCGACTGCGAGTCGGGGATCGGCCTCGTCACCCGGGCCACCCGACTCGACGCCGCACTGGACACCGCCGACCTGGTGATCACCGGTGAGGGGTCGTTCGACCACCAGTCACTGCGCGGCAAGGTCGTCGCCGGGGTGGCCGGCGCCGCCCGCGACCGGGGAGTCCCCTGCGTGGTGGTGGCCGGGCAGGTGAGCACCGGCCGGCGGGAGGCCGCCTCGGCCGGGGTGACCGACGCGTACAGCCTGGTGGAGCACTTCGGCGGCGAGGAGGGCGGCGGGCTCGACGCGGCGCTCAGCCGGCCCGCCGAGGGGCTGCGCGAGTTGGGCGCCCGGCTGGCCCGGCAGTGGAGCCGCTGAGCGTCCCGACCGCCCGTGTGCCCGCCCCGAGCGGGGGCCGACCTGCGGCGGGGGTCACGCCACGCGGGTGAGCCCGGCCGAGGCGGCGTAGGATCGGTCGAGGACCACAACCGGGAATCACTGGACGGCGCGCGACGTTGGCCAGTGCGTCCGGACCCAAACCGCGCAGGGAGACTTCCACGTGACCACGCCAGCGCAGACCGAGTCGACCGAGGCCAAGGCCCCTACTTCCGTCGTCCTCACCGACGTCGCGGCGCAGAAGGTCAAGGCCCTGATCGAGCAGGAGGGCCGCGACGACCTGCGGCTCCGCGTCGCCGTGCAGCCGGGCGGCTGCTCCGGCCTGCGGTACCAGCTCTTCTTCGACGAGCGTTCGCTCGACGGTGACGTCGTGACCGACTTCGGTGGCGTCGGGGTCGTCGTCGACCGGATGAGCGCCCCGTACCTTTCCGGCGCGACGATCGACTTCGCCGACCGGATCGACGCCCAGGGCTTCACCATCGACAACCCCAACGCGGGCAGCTCCTGCGCCTGCGGTGACTCGTTCAACTGAGTCACACCCCACATCAGCGACGATGGGGCCGTTCTTCGGGACGGCCCCATCGCCGTACCGTCCGGCGGCCGCACCGGTCTGGGAGCGGTCCCGGAGGGGGCCGTTGCGGGCTGGTTGCCGTTGTCCGACCGAGCGGTGACCATCGGGTTGCCGTCCCGGTAGGCTGACCGCGCCCTGCTCCCGACCCCGAGGGTTGACATGAAGATCGCCGTCACCGGCTCGATCGCCACCGATCACCTGATGAGCTTCCCCGGTCGCTTCGCCGACCAGCTCATCGCCGATCAACTGCACAAGGTGTCCCTCTCCTTTCTGGTGGACGATCTGGTGCTTCGCCGCGGCGGCGTGGCGGCGAACATCTCCTTCGGGATGGGTCAGCTCGGGCTGCGCCCGGTGCTGCTCGGCGCGGTCGGCGCCGACTTCGCCGACTACCGCTCCTGGCTGGAGCGCCACGGTGTGGACTGCGACTCGGTGCACATCAGCGAGGTGGCGCACACCGCCCGCTTCGTCTGCACCACCGACACCGACATGTGCCAGATCGCGTCGTTCTACGCCGGCGCGATGAGCGAGGCCCGCAACATCGAGCTGGCCCCGGTCGCCGACCGGCTCGGCGGTCTGGACCTGGTGCTGGTCGGCGCGAACGACCCCGCGGCGATGCTGCGCCACTCGGCCGAGTGCCGCACCCGCGGGTACGCCTTCGCCGCCGACCCGTCCCAGCAGCTCGCCCGGATGCCCGGCGAGGACGTGGTGGCGCTGATCGAAGGCGCCGAGTACCTGATGACCAACGACTACGAGAAGTCGCTGTTGCAGAGCAAGGCGCAGCTCAGCGACGACCAACTGCTGGACCTGGTCAAGGTGCGGGTCACCACGCTGGGCAAGCACGGTGTGGAGATCGCCGGGCGCGACATCGACCCGATCCACGTACCGATCGCGCGGGAGATCCGGGCGGTCGACCCGACCGGCGTGGGCGACGGCTTCCGAGCCGGCTTCTTCACGGCGCTCTCCTGGGGCCTCGGCCTGGAGCGCGCCGCCCAGGTCGGCTCGCTGCTGGCCACGCTGGTCCTGGAGACCGTCGGCACCCAGGAGTACGACGTTCGCCGCGACCTGTTCGTCAAGCGGCTCGCCGAGTCCTACGGCGACACCGCAGCGGAAGAAGTCCGCCCTCACCTCCTCCCGTGAGTGACCTCCTGGTTGCTCGCCGCGCTGCGCTCGCTGGCGCTGCGGTCGGCCTCCGGTACTTTGCTGCCCTCGCCGAGCTTCCCCGGGAGCTGAAGTCGGACGGCAGCGTCGTTACTGAGGCCGACCGTGCGGTCGAGGCCGCCATCCGTGAGGTGTTGGGCGATGCCCGGCCAGACGATGCCGTTCTCGGCGAGGAAGCCGGCCAGACCGGCGGGGGCAGCCGTCGCTGGATCGTCGACCCGATCGATGGCACCGCGCTCTTCGTCGACGGTGATGATCGGTGGCTGGTCCTCGTCGCTCTGGAAGAGGCTGGCGAGATTGTTGTCGGGGTGGCCGTCGTCCCTGCCCAGCGGAAGGTGTGGTGGGCGCAGCGAGGCTCCGGCGCTTTCGAAGCGGACATCTCCGGCGCAGGTCTGACCGGCGAACGGCGGATTTCCGTCGCCCGTCCGGATCAGGGCGGCCTGGAGGGGAGCCGGCTCGGCGTAATTCCGACTGATGCCGAGCTCTCTTCAGCCGAACGTGAGTTGATCGCACCGCTGGCTGCGGTGGCCACGACTGCCCCGTGGAGCGTCCACGCCGCGCTACTCGTCGCGCGTGGGCAACTGGACCTCACCGTTCAGGTGCGGGGGCAGGTCTGGGACTACGCGGCAACGAAACTGATCGTCGAGGAGGCGGGTGGGCGCTTCAGTGGTCTCGATGGCCAGCTACGGCCCATGCCCGGCCCGGCCCTCTTCGCCCGCAGCACTGTCTTGCATACCGCTGCGCTGCAGATCCTCACCGCTGCCGTCACTCAACCGCCCCACAAGCCCGGCGTTTCTTGATCGGTTGGCACTCAGCAATGCAACACCGTTGCGCTAGACGGAGTGGCTGTTCGTCACCCCGCGCTGTCCGGGTCGATCATGGAGTTGTGGTGGGTGGCAAAGTGCTCGCATCGAGCTAAACCGGGCACCGTAACTCCATGATCGACGAGGGCCGGGCTGCCCCTCTTCCACGATCTTGCGCTTACTGTCGCGACATAAGAGGGTATTCCGCGCATCTCGGCGACCGAAACTGCAAGATCGGCGCGGGCGGGGCGCATGCTGAGCGTCAAGAGGCTGATCTGGATCGATGAATGACTCGGGTTAGTGGGTGCGGCGGACGTCGTAGGCGGGGCCTTCGGGGCCGTTGACGGACCCGAGGAACTCCTGGCCGCGCATTCGGCACCAGGCGGGGATGTCGACGGCCGCCGCCGGGTCGTCGGCCAGCACCCGGACCACGGTGCCGACCGGCACCTCGGGCATCCGTCGCGCCGCCGCGATCACCGGCAGCGGGCAGCGTTGCCCCCGGCAGTCGATCACCTCGTCCGGCATCGTCACAGCCCCACCACCCCGGCCTCGGCGCGCAGCCCGGTGACGATCCCCGGCAGCTCGGTCAGGAACCGCTCCACGTCCGCCTCGGTCGTCTCCCGGTGCAGGCTGACCCGCACGTTGCCGTGCGAGAGCACCCCCATCGCCTCCAGCACGTGCGACGGGCGCAACGTGGACGAGGTGCAGGACGAGCCGGACGACACGGCGAAGCCCCGCCGGTCCAGTGCGTGCAGCAGCGCCTCCCCGTCAACGTACAGGCAGGAGAAGGTGACCAGGTGGGGTAGCCGGAGCGCCGGGTCGCCGACCACCTCCACGTCGGGCACCTCCGCCGCGACCCGCTCCCGGACCCGGTCCACCAGGGCGGCCAGCCGGGTCGCCTCGGTCGCCGCGTCGGCCGCCGCCGCGCGCAGGCTCGCCGCCGCCGCCACCACCGCGGGCAGGTTCACCACCCCGGGGGTACGCCCGCTCTCCCGCTCGTCGGCCGGCCAGGGTGACTCCCAGCGAGTGCCCTTCCGGACCGCCAGAACTCCCACGCCCGGTGGCCCACCCCACTTGTGGGCGCTCGCCGTGAGCACCGACCAGCCGGCCGGCAGGGGCACCCGGCCCACCGACTGCGCCGCGTCCACGTACAGCGGCACACCCACGTCGGCGCACGCCGCCGCCGCCTCGGCGACCGGCTGGACCGTCCCCACCTCGTGACTGGCGGTAATCAACGCGGCCAGCGCGACCCCCGGCGCCCGAACGGCGGTCGACCACGCCGTCAGGTCCAGCCGGCCCCACCGGTCGACCGGCACCGCTGTGGCGGTTCCGCCCGCGCCGACGTGCCGCTCCGCCGCGTGCAGCACCGCCGAGTGCTCGATCGCCGAGTGCACCAGCGTCGACCCGACCCGGCGCCGCCCCGCCAGGCCGCCGAGCACCGCGCCGTGGGCCGCGGTCGTACCGCTGGGTGTGAAGGAAACCTCGTCGGCGCGGACGCCGAGCGTCAGCGCGGTGGCCTCGCGGGCGGCGTCGAGCAGTTGCCGGGCCCGGCGGGCCTGCGTGTACAGCTTGCCCGGGTCGGCCCAGCCGTCGTCCAGCGCGGCCAGCAGCGCCTGCCGCGCGACCGGATGCATCGGCGCGGCGGTGGCCGCGTCCAGGTAGACCGGGGATGCGCTCACAGACCCTGCCTTCGTTCGCGACTGCGGGGCTCGCAACCCCGGCTCACTCCTCGCGCTCACAGACCAAGACGCTATCGCGGCGGTATGCCCAGGATCCCCCCGATGGGGGTCGGACAGTGACCCCACCACGGCCGAGTCCGTCATGGTCGAGTAATCTGCGACCGTCGGTGACGCCTTTGCCGCGGGTGCTGAGGAAAGACGCACCGCGGCGCGCTAGGGAGGCAGGACCAGGTGGTCGCAAGGAGTTCGGAGGTACGGCCGTCGGCCGTACGGCACAGCGCTTCCCCAGGGGTTGGTGGACGCCGGGAGCGTGGTGCTGGTCGCCTGGCCGGGCTCGGTCTCGGTGGCGTGGCGTTGCTGGTTCTGCTCACGGGCTGTGACGTGGGTCAGACGTTCCACGGCTTCGGCTGGCCGCAGGGCGGCATCTCGCCGGAGTCCAAGCGGATGTACGACCTGTGGATCGCCTCCTGCATCGCCGCGCTCGCGGTCGGCGTCTTCGTGTGGGGCCTGATCTTCTGGTGCGTCGTGCGCTACCGCAAGCGTGGCAACGTGCTGCCGGTGCAGACCCGCTACAACATGCCGATGGAGTTCCTCTACACCATCGCGCCGATCCTGATCGTCTCCGTGCTCTTCTACTACACGGCGATCGTGCAGACCGACGTCGACAAGCTGTCGAAGAACCCCGACGTCACTGTCGAGGTCGTCGCGTTCAAGTGGAACTGGCAGTTCAACTACCGCGACGGTCAGGGCACGGAAGCCCGCACCACCGCGTCGACGCTCGGCACCAGTGAGGTCATCCCGGTGCTGGTGCTGCCGACCAACCGGTCCATCCGGTTCGAGGAGACCAGCCGCGACGTCATCCACTCGTTCTGGGTGCCGGAGCTGCTCTTCAAGCGGGACGTCATGCCGGGCAAGATCCGCAACGTGTTCGAGGTCTCGAGCCTGGACGCCGAGGGTGCCTACGTCGGGCGCTGCGCCGAACTGTGCGGCAGCTACCACGCGTTCATGAACTTCGAGCTGCGGGTGGTCTCGCCGGAGAAGTACGACCAGTTCCTCGCGGCCAAGCAGAGCGGCAAGTCCACCCAGGATGCGCTGTCCGCGATCGGTGAGCAGCCGTACGCGACGACCACGCAGCCGTTCGACACGCGGCGGACGCAGGACAACTTCAACCCGGACGACGTTCCGGCCCGCACGGGAAGCTGAGGCAGCCGCATGAAGACCGAGTGGCGTATCTTCCTGATCATCGCCGGGTTCCTCGCCGGTGCCACCATCCTCTACGGCGCCTGGACGCACGGGGAGTCGGGCGGCGTCGAGTGGGTCGGCACCGTCGCCCTGCTGCTGTCGTTCCTGCTCTGCTCGATGTGCGGTGGCTTCTTCTGGTTCGTCTCCCGCCGCATCGACCTGCGCCCGGAGGACCGCCCGGACGCTGAGATCGCCGACGGGGCTGGTGAGGTCGGCTTCTTCAGCCCGGGCAGTTACTGGCCGTTCGGTCTGGCGCTGGCCGCCGCGATCGCCGCGCTCGGCATGGTGTTCTGGCAGTACTGGCTGATCGGCGCCGGCCTGCTGGCCGTCGTCTTCTCCGCCTGCGGGCTCCTGTTCGAGTACTACAGCGGCACCCGGCGCACCGCCGAGCACTGACCCACCCGGTCGCCGTCGCGACCGACCCGCACGACGAAGGCCCGTTCCCCGAGTGGGGGAGCGGGCCTTCGGTCATGTTCCACCCCGCATCGGGTGGCGCGGCGGCGCGGGCGGTGCTGTGGTCTCAGGCGGCGCGGCGGGCGGGCTGGCGTCGGCGGGCGGCCAGCCGGGCGACCGGGGAGGCGAACGTGCCGACCACCACTGCGGCGCCGCAGTCGGTGCAGATCAGCTCCGGACAGTCGGTGCCGTGGCTGTCGACGCAGGGCGGCGCCTCGAACAGCGCCACGCCCTCGCAGACGTCGCAGTAGAGCTCGCGGTGCGACACGGGCGTCTCCTCTCGGATACCAGGCGGACCGCCCTCGGATGCGACAACGACGCACCGACGGCAGCAGAGAACTACTCAGCTGTAGTTTCCCAGACGGGTCCGACAAATCTCCGCGCACGGTCGCCCGCTGCCCGCGGACGGCACCGGCGGGCCGGGTGGTGGTGAGGTCAGGCGGCGGTGGCGGTCTCGATCCAGCGGTTCAGGGTCGCGGCGGCCGCGCCGGAGTCGATCGACTCGGCCGCGCGGGCCAGGCCGGCGCGCAGCGCCTCGGTCAGGTCGCCGTCCAGCGGACCCTGGGTGGCCAGTGCCGCCGCCGCGTTGACCAGCACGGCGTCCCGGACCGGGCCCGTCTCACCGGCCAGCAGGCGACGGGCCACGCCCGCGTTGTACGCGGCGTCACCGCCCCGCAGATCCGCGAGGGTGGACCGGGGTACCCCCAGGTCCGTCGCGTCCAGCACAGCCTCGCGTACGGTGCCGCCCTGCGCCGCCCAGATCCGGGTCGGCGCGGCGGTGGTGAACTCGTCCAGCCCGTCCTCGCCGCGCATGACGATCGCCGAGTCGCCACGGCCCGCGAACACGCTGGCCATCACCGGGGCCATCCGCAGGTCGAAGCAGCCGACCGCGCCGGCCCGGGGCCGGGCCGGGTTGGTCAGTGGGCCGAGAAAGTTGAAGAAGGTGGGCACGCCCACCTCGCGGCGGACCGGGCCGGCGTGCCGCATCCCGGGGTGGAAGCGGGCCGCGAAGCAGAACCCGATGCCGGCCTCCTCGACACAGCGGGCGACCTGCTCCGGGCCGAGATCCAGCGGGATGCCGAGGAACTCCAGCAGGTCGGCGGTGCCGCACAGCGAGGAGGCGGCCCGGTTGCCGTGCTTGACGACGCGGACGCCCGCGCCGGCGACCACCAGCGCCGTCATCGTGGAGATGTTGACCGTGTGGGCGAGGTCACCGCCGGTGCCGACCACATCGAGCGCGGTGCGGCGCAGTTCCTCGGGGAGCGTCACCGGGACCGCGCGACCCAGCATCGCCTCGACCAGACCGGCCAGCTCCGCGGGGGTCTCCCCCTTGGCCCGCAGCGCCACGGCGAAGGCGGCGATCTGCGCCGCGCTCGCCGAGCCGGTCATGATCTCGTCCATCGCCCAGGCGGTGTCGGCGGTGGAGAGCTCGTCACCGCGCAGCAGCGCGTTGAGCAGGTGCGGCCAGGTCCAATCGCCCATGGCGGGCCTCCCGAGCATGCGAAGTGCGGGTGGGCTGGAACCGGCGCCGAGGAGATCCGGCGCCGTGGGGGTGCCGGAGGAGCGTGGGACGTCAGGCGGGTGCGTGCGTCCGCAGCAGCTCGGCCACCGTGCCGCCGGTGGTCACCGGGTCGAGCGGGTGCACCAGCGTCGCGTCGACCTCGGCGTACGCGGCGAGCCATCGGTCGGCGGCGCGGGCGATCACCAGGCAGGTCGGGGGAGCGTCGTCCCGGTCGTCCTTGATCTGCCGGGCGATGCCGATGCCGCCGCCCGGGCTCGCCTCACCGTCGAGCAGCAGCAGGTCGATCTCGTAGTCGTCGACCAGCCGGATGGTCTCCGCGTAGGTCGACGCCTCGACGAACTCGATCTGCAGACCGGGAGCTGGTCGGGTGCCGACAGCCATCCGCATCCGATCACGGACCTGCGGGTCGTCGCTGTAGAGCAACACGGTGCAAAGACGATCGGTCATGCCGGCACTCCGCTTCCACTTCGTAGCTGCCCGCAGATCGTACCGGTCGGCGTGACGTAGCCGACATCCCGCCCGGCGTCGCGCGTCGGGGCGTACCGTCCGGGCAGCTCAGGCGGGCGCGGCGTCGGCCGCGCGTTCGCGGGCCTCCTGGCGGTCCAGCTCGCGGTCCACCCGGCGGGCCTCCCGCTCGGACTGCTTGACCCACTGCACCACCAGCACCGCGAGCATGGTCACACTGACGAACTCGCCACCGGCCCAGAGGATGCCGCCGGCGACCACCTGGTCCTGCCACGGGTCGACCCAACCGAGGTTGAGCGACGGGTACCAGTCGCCGCCGAAGAGCGTGCTGCTCTGCATGATGGTGAGGCCGAGCACTGTGTGGAACGGCACGGAGAGCAGCATCAGCAGCGCGCGGGCCGGGTACGGCCAGCGGCCGGGCAGCGGGTCGAGGCCGAGCAGCGGCCAGAAGAACACGCAGCCGGTCATGATGAAGTGCGCGTGCACCAGCTCGTGCGCCCAGGCGTGTTCGAGGGTGTAGCGGTACAGATCACTGAAGTACAGCACGAACGGGTTGACCACGAAGATGGCGAACGCCACCAGCGGGAAGCTGTAGACCCGGGCGACGCGGCTGTGCACGATCGCGAGCAGGCGCTTGCGTGGCCGGACCGGCAGGGTCCGCAGGGCCAGGGTCATCGGCGCGCCCAGGGCCAGGAAGATCGGCGCCACCATGGAGAGCACCATGTGCTGGATCATGTGCACGGACAGCAGCGCGGTGTCGTACGCGTGCAGCCCGCTGACCGTGACGAGCGCGATGCCGCCCAGGCCGGGGCCGAGGAAGAACACGGTACGGGCGATCGGCCAGCGGTCGCCTCGCAGGCGCAGCCGGTACACCCCGTAGAGGTACAGGCCGGCGGCGAGCACCAGGCCGAGGGCCAGCCAGCTGTCCAGCCGGGTCTCGCTCAGCACCGCGCCGACGGTGAACGGCGGCGGGGCCGAGGTGGCGGCGAAGATCGGATCGACGTGCAGCACGCTTTTCAGGCTAGGCCAGGCGAACCGGACCCTGACGCTCGGGCCACGGAAGGCGCAGGTTTGCCACCCCGCTGATCGGCTGCCCCGGTCAGGGGCAATAATGACGGCGTGACTGCGGCCCCAGCCATTGACAAGAGCCGGATCCACTCTCTGACTCGACCAAACATGGTCAGCGTCGGGACGATCGTGTGGCTCTCCAGCGAACTCATGTTCTTCGCGGCGCTGTTCGCGATGTACTTCTCCATCCGCGCGGCTGCGCCGGAGCAGTGGGAGAAGCACACCGAGGCGCTGAACATTCCGTACGCGACCACCTTCACGGTGATCCTGGTGCTGTCCTCGGTGACGTGCCAGCTCGGCGTCTTCGCGGCGGAGAAGGGTGACGTGCACGCGCTGCGGCGCTGGTTCACCGTCACCTTCGTGATGGGCCTGATCTTCGTGCTCGGCCAGCTGAACGAGTACCGGCACCTGGTCGCCGACGGCATCAAGATCAACGAAGACGGGTACGGGTCGGTGTTCTACCTGACCACCGGCTTCCACGGCCTGCACGTGACAGGTGGTCTGATCGCCTTCATCATCTTCATGGTCCGCACGACCATGGGCCGGTTCACTCCGGCGCAGGCGACGTCGGCGATCGTCGTGTCGTACTACTGGCACTTCGTCGACGTCGTGTGGATCGGGCTGTACGCCATGATCTACTGGCTCCAGTGATCTTGCGCGTCACATCCCGCGCTGCTGCTCCGTCCCCTGAGACAGGTCCAACCGGTTAAGGACACCGCTCATGACTTCTGACAACGACCGCCGACGCGGTCTGCTCGCGCGGTTGCGTGAGCGGCCCGCCGCGCGCAGCAGGGGCCGCCGCCGGCTGGGCGCCGCGGTCCGGCTGATCGCCGCGCTGATGCTCGCCGGCGGCGCATACACCGTCTTCGCCCCGGGCGCGCAGGCGCAGGACAACCCGCAGCTGACCGGCGCCGCCGCCGAGGGCAAGGCGCTGTTCGACGTGAGCTGCGTGACCTGCCACGGCCGCAACGCCCAGGGCGTCGAGGGCCGCGGGCCGAGCCTGATCGGCGTCGGCGCGGCGTCTGTCGAGTTCCAGGTCAGCTCCGGGCGGATGCCGCTGGCCCGCCAGGAGGCCCAGGCGCACCGTAAGCCCCCGGTCTTCACCGACGAGCAGACCCGTCAGCTGGGCCAGTACATCCAGGAGCTTGGCGGCGGCCCGGTCGTGCCCGAGGGCGACGACCTCGGCGAGGACGGCAACATCGCGTCCGGCGGTGAGCTGTTCCGGATCAACTGCTCGCAGTGCCACGCCTTCGGTGGCGGCGGCGGCGCGCTCTCGTCGGGCAAGTTCGCCCCGAGCCTGCACCCCGCTACCGACCGCCAGATCTACGCGGCGATGTTGAGCGGCCCGCAGAACATGCCGGTGTTCGGCGACAACCAGCTCCGGCCGGAGCAGAAGGCCGACATCATCGCCTACATCCAGGAGACGCTGAAGCACGACCAGGACCCGGGTGGGCTCAACCTCGGGCGGTACGGCCCGTCCACCGAGGGCCTGGCGATCTTCCTGGTTGGCATCGTGGCGCTCGTCTTCGCCAGCCTCTGGATTGCGGGTAAGTCGTGATCGAGCAGGCCATCCGATTCAGTGCTGTGGTGCCGCTCGGCGCCACCCGTAGCGAGGTGACGGCATGAGCACCCACCCCGAGCACCAGGCCGCACAGGGCCCGGAGCCGCTCGACGTGAACGACCCCAGGCTGACCCGGTTCGACATCGTTCGTGAGGGCGCGCGGCGGGACGACATCGAGATCGTCCACTACGAGCCGCAGGTGCTGCCGGGCACCAAGGCGGAGCGTCGGCTGACCCGGGTGGTCGCCGGCTTCTTCCTGCTCACCGGCCTGGCCGCGACCGCCTTCATGGTCATCTACATCGCGTGGCCGTGGAAGTACGAGGCGGGCCGGGGCGGCGACAAGTTCTACACCCCGCTGCTCGGCTTCACCCTCGGCGTGGCGCTGCTCGCCGTCGGCTTCGGCATCCTGACCTGGGGCAAGAAGTTGCTGCCCAAGGAGGTCTCGATCCAGGACCGGCACGAGGGCCAGGTGGACTCCGAAGGCCGCACGATCACCGGCCAGACCATGCTCTACATGGCGGACGAGCTGGGCGTGAAGCGTCGCCCCCTGCTCGGCATCTCGCTGCTGGCCGGCCTCGCGCCGGTCGCCGCGGTCGCCGCGGCGCCGCTGGTCGGCGGCCTGATCTCGCAGCCGCACAAGAACAACCAGATGTTCACCACCGGGTTCGCCACGGCCGAGGGCGGCGAGCGGATCCGCCTGGTCCGCGAGGACGGCCGTCCGGTCCGTCCGGCGGACATCAGCACCGGTGGTCAAATCACCGTCTTTCCCGGCATCGACCACGGTGTGAGCAACAAGCACGCCGACTCGCCGACGCTGCTGATCCACCTCCGTGACTCGGACGCGCAGGAATCGCGCCGGGCCAACGAGAAGATCGGCCACGGCGACTACATGTGGGGCAACTACGCGGCGTTCTCCAAGATCTGCACGCACGCGGGATGTCCGGCCAGCCTGTACGAGCAGCAGACCAACCGGCTGCTCTGCCCGTGCCACCAGTCCCAGTTCCTGATCACCGACAACGCCCGGCCAGTCTTCGGCCCCGCCAGCCGGCGGCTGCCGCAGCTGCCGATCGAGGTAGACTCCGAGGGCTTCTTCGTGGCGAAGTCCGACTACACCGAGACCGTCGGGCCTGATTTCTGGGAGCGGCCATGAAGCGTCGAAAGTTTGACCTTGCGGCGACGCCGGGCAAGGCAGCGGTGGGAGTGGACGACCGCTTCGCGGTGGCCACCCCGCTGCGCAAGCTGCTGAACAAGGTCTTCCCGGACCACTGGTCCTTCCTGCTCGGCGAGATCGCGCTGTTCTCGTTCGTCGTGCTGCTGCTGACCGGTGTGTTCCTCACCTTCTTCTACGAGCCGGCGATGACCGAGGTGGTCTACGACGGCAGCTACGCGCCGTTGCAGGGCACCCCGATGTCCGCCGCGTACGCCTCCAGCCTGGACATCTCGTTCGACGTCCGCGGCGGTCTGGTGATGCGGCAGATGCACCACTGGGCGGCGCTGCTGTTCATGGCCGCGATCGTCGTGCACATGCTCCGGGTCTTCTTCACCGGCGCCTTCCGCAAGCCGCGCGAGACCAACTGGATCATCGGCTCGCTGCTGTTCTGGGTCGGCTTCCTGGCCGGCTTCACCGGCTACTCGCTTCCGGACGACGGCCTGTCCGGCACCGGCCTGCGGATCGCCTCGGCGATCATGCTGTCCATCCCGGTGATCGGCTCCTGGGTCACCTCGTCGATCTTCGGCGGCGAGTTCCCGGGCACGATCATCATCAGCCGGTTCTTCATCGCCCACGTGCTGCTCATCCCGGGTCTGCTGGTCGCACTGATCAGCGTCCACCTGGGTCTGGTCTTCAAGCAGAAGCACACCCAGTGGCCCGGCCCCGGCCGGACCAACAACAACGTGGTCGGCGAGCGGATGTTCCCGCGGTACGCGTTGAAGCAGGGCGGCTTCTTCATGGTCGTCTTCGGCGTCATCGCGCTGATGGGCGGTCTGTTCCAGATCAACCCGATCTGGTTGTTCGGCCCGTACGAGGCGTGGGTGGTCTCGGCCGCCAGCCAGCCCGACTGGTACGTCATGTTCCTCGACGGGTCGACCCGACTCATGCCGGCCTGGGAAATCAACATTCCGCTCGGCGACGGGTACGTCATCCCGCCGCTGTTCTGGCCGACAGTCGTGCTGCCCGGCATCCTGGTGGGCCTGTCGACGATGTACCCGTTCCTGGAAGCCCGGCACCTCAAGGACCGCAAGAGCCACAACCTGCTCCAGCGGCCCCGCGACGTCCCGGCCCGGACCGCCGTCGGCGCCATGGCCGTCTCGTTCTACATCGTGCTGACGCTCTCCGGCGCCAACGACGTGATCGCCGACAAGTTCCAGATCAGCTTGAACGCGATGACCTGGGCGGGCCGAGTCGGCCTGCTGGTGATCCCGCCGCTGGCGTACTACGTCACCTACCGGCTCTGCCTGGGTCTGCAGCAGCACGACCGGGAGGTGCTCGCGCACGGCGTGGAGACCGGCATCATCCGGCGCCTGCCGGACGGCCGGTTCGTCGAGGTGCACCAGCCGCTCAGCGCGTCCAACGGGCACGCTGACGGTCACGGTCAGCTCGACTACGTCGGCTGGGTCGTACCGAAGAAGATGAACCGGTTGGGTGCCCTCGGGCCGGCCATCCGGGGCTTCTTCTACCCGATCGAGAAGCCGGTCGAGGCGCCGGTCTCGCCGGGGCACCCGCCGGTCGAGGCCCGGCCCGAGCGCGAGGAGATCGGCAGCGGCGAGAGCCGCCGCTGACCGCCCAGTCGCACCGTTACGGGGCGCCCGCCGGATTCCGGCGGGCGCCCCGTCGTATTCACGCCCCGCGACCCATCCGACCAGGAGTCGGACGGCCCTGACGGGACCGGTCGACCCCGCGCGACGGGCGATCGCAGGAATAACCCCGGTGAGCCGGGTATCCGTGCGGTCCAACGTCTCAAGGGGGGGAAGCATGTTGGGTATCAAACGCCTCGGCCTGTTGGCCGCGCTGGTACTGGTCGGTGTCGCGCCGGCTGCGGCCGCGCAGGCCGCGGCACAGCCGTCGACGCAGGACACCCAGTACCTGCAGGCGGTACACCAGGTCAACCTGTTCGAGATCACCGCTGGTGACCTGGCTCAGCAGAAGGGTCAGGACCAGGGGGTCAAGGACCTGGGCGCGATGCTGAAGACCGACCACACCCAGCTGGACCAGACGGTGCAGCAGACCGCGTCGCAGCTCGGGGTGGAACTGCCGAACGAGCCCAGCGCCGATCAGCAGGCGGTCATCGACAAGCTGAACAACGCCAGTGGTGCGGAGTTCGACCGGCTCTGGGTGACCAGTGAGCTGGCCGGCCACGTCCAGTCCATCCAGGCCACCCAGACGGAGATCTCGCAGGGCTCCGAGCAGTCGGTGGTCCAGTTGGCGCAGACGGCGCTTCCGACGCTGCAGACGCACTACGACGAGTTGGTGGCGCTCGCCAACAAGCTCGGCATTCCGGTTCCGCAGACCAGCGCCAGCGGTACGCCCAGCCCGGGCGGCACCGGCACCGGGTCGCCGGCTCCGGGCGGCACTGTCACCGAGTCGCCGGCTCCGGGCGGCACCGGCACCGAGTCGCCGGCTCCGGGCGGCGGCAGCACCGAGGTACCGGCTCCCAGCGAGAGCTGACGTAGCCACAGCAGACGGCCGGTCCACCCAACGGGGTGGGCCGGCCGCCCTGTGCGCGCTACGCGCCGCCGTGCGGCCGGCGCAGGCCCCGAAACGGCGAGCGGGTCAGTCGGCGCTGGCCAGACCGATCGCGAACGCCTCCTCCAGGTCGTGCTGGGAGTACGCCCGGAAGGCGATGTGCGACTCGGTGTTGAGCACGCCTTCGACCTTGGAGATGCTGCCCGCGATGACCTGGGCGATCTGGTCGAACTCGCGGACCCGGACGATGGCGATGAGGTCGACGTGCCCGGCCACCGAGTAGACCTCGCTGACACCGGGAAGGTTGGCCAGGTTCTCCGCCACCTCGGGGATCGCATCGGTGGCGCAGTCGATCAGCACGATCGCGGTGATCACGGGGCATTTCTCCGTTCGTCGGCGTCGTCGCCCATGCTAGATGTTCCAGCTCGAGACCGGAGGCGGGAGCCGTCGGCCCTCAGCCCTGGGCGGGGCAGGGCACTGTCAGGTCGCTCCCGGCCCGGATCACGTTCCGCAGCCGCTCGCCGGCCCGTACTGTCGCGCCCGGCCACACCACCGTGCGGAACACGTCGCCGGCCACCCGCGCGCCCGCGCCGACGACCGACTCCACGCAGCGGCCGGTCACCGTCGCGGACTCCTCAACGAGAACGCCGCCGGCAGCGGCGTGCAGATTGGCCGCCAGGTAGTCGGCCGGGGTGCCGGTGTCGACGAACGTGCCCGGGTAGGGCACCACGGCCAGCGCGCCCGCCGCCTCGGCCGGACGCCACACGGCGCGGACCAGGTCCGAGAAGACGACCGGCAGGTCCCGGACCAGCCGCCAGGGCAGCAGCGAGAAGCCGGTGAAGCAGTGCCCGGCGAAGGTGCCCGGCGCCGCCGGGTCCGCGGCGGGCTGGCCGAGCAGGCGTACGGTGTGCCCGTCCCAGCCGTCGAGCAGGGCGACCACGTCCGGGCCCGGGGGAGCGGCCAGGTCGGCGAGGTACGCGTCGGCGTTGCCGACCAGGACCGGCCGCCCGTCGATCCAGTCTCGCAGGTTGGCCACCCCGCCCGCAGTGCCCAGCGGGTCGCCCGGCTCCACCGACAGGTGGGCGCGGTCGCCGACGTGCGCCACCACCTGGTCGCCCAGGTAGCAGGCGTTCACCGCTACCCGGTCGGGACCGCTGAGGCCCAGGCCGGCCAGCCGCGCCAACGCCCGGTCCAGCAGGGGTACGTTGCCCACCGGGCAGAGCGCCTTGGGCACCCGTTCGGTGAGCGGGCGCAGCCGCGTGCCCTCGCCGGCGGCCAGCACCACCGCGCACAGCTCCGTCGGCACACCGGCCGCGACGGTCACGGGGTGTCGTCGGGCACCGGTGGCGGGAACTGCCCGGCCAGCGGCCCGATGTCGTAGTAGGCGAGCAGCCGGGCCGTCGGCCAGGTCAGCTTGGGCAGGTCGTCCAGGGGGTGCCAGGCGGCCTCGAAGACCTCCCCGCCGTCGACGGTCAGCTCGGTGCTGGACGCCGGCACCTCGGCCTCGAAGACCATGTCCACCCAGCCCTTGGCGTGCACGATCGCGTTCGGCACCGCCGGGCGCAGCCGGGACGGTGGGAGCCGGACGCCGGACTCCTCGAACAGCTCACGGGCCGCGCCCACCACCGGGGCCTCGCCCCGGTTGAGCAGGCCGGCGGGGAGTGACCAACCCTTGCCGGGCGGCTGGCGCAGCATGAGCAACCGACCCGCGCCCGTCGCCTCGGTGTCCCGGACCAGGGTCACCGCGCCGACGATGTACTTGGGCACGGCCAGTCGGACCAGACGCCGACGCACCGGCAGCGGCAGTCGGTAGAAGGCCTGGTAGAAGAGGGCCCGACCGGTGGCGCGGGAGCGGGGGATCATGACTCCAGGCTAGTGGTCACGAATGTCCCTCGGACGCGCTGGGGCCTGTCGGGTCACTGTCGATGGTCGACCAGGTCGATGAGCTGGCGAACCACGGTGTCCGGTTCGATCACCCGGTCGAAGACCGCGACCAGCAGGGTCTCCAGGTCGGGGTAGCCCAGCTCCTCGGAGAGGCGCAGCAGCGGCAGGTCACTGGCGAGGCCCCGGTTGTGCTGGCGCAGGGCGAGCCCGATGGTGGCCCGACCGAGGCGCACCTTGTCACTGATCGTGATGCCCGGTTCGGTGTGCTCGGCGAACCACCGGTTGATCTGCATCTGCGCGTGCGGCGACTTGACGAAGGTCAGCCACTCCCGCCGGGGGCCGCGCGGCGCCACACCGGCCTCGAAGCCGTTGTCGCCGTCGTTCTCGGTGAAGATCTCCACCACGTCGCCCTCGTCCAGCTCCGAACTGAGCGGGGCAAGCCGACCGTTGATGCGTGTGGCGAGGCAGTGGTCGCCCCGGTCGTTGCCCAACTCGTACGCGAGGTCGACAGGCGTGGCGCCGGCCGGTAGGACGACCTGCCGTCCGTCGGCGAAGACCTGGATCTGCCCCTCGGCCAGGTCGCAGCGCAGCGACTCGTAGAACTGTGCCGGGTCGGCGGCGTCCGGTTCCCAGTCGAGCACCCGCCGCAGCCAGTCCAACTGCTCGGCACGGGCCGCGGCGGTGCTGCTGCCGGAGTGGGGGAAACGGAAGTCGGCGGCGATGCCGTACTCGGCCGAGCGGTGCATCTCCTCGGTGCGGATCAGCACCTCCACGGTGCGGTCCTGGGGGCCGCACACGCTGGTGTGCAGCGACCGGTAGAGGTTGTTCTTCGGTGAGGCGATGAAGTCCTTGAAACGGCCGGGCACCGGTCGCCAGGTGCCGTGGATCGCGCCCAGCGCGGCGTAACAGTCGGTGGCCGGGCCGTCGACCACCACCACGATGCGGGGCAGGTCGTACGGGGCGGTGTGGCCGCCGGCGATGGTGTCCTTCCAGATCGAGTAGAGGTGCCGGGGACGGGGGCTCACCTCGGCGTCGACGCGGCTGCGGCGCAGCGCCACCCTGGTCCGGGTGGCCACCGAGTCGAGGTACGAATCCCAGCCCGGCCGATCGTGCACGTGCCGGGCCAGCCGGGCGTGCTCGTCGGGCTCAAGGTGCAGCAGCACCACGTCGTCCAGCTCGCGTTTGAGGGTCTGGATGCCCAGCCGGTCACAGAGCGGGACCAGCACCTCCTGGGTCTTGCGGGCGATCCGTTCCCGCGACGACGCCGAGCGCACCCCGAGCGTCCGCATGTTGTGCAGCCGGTCGGCCAGCTTGATGATCAGCACCCGGACGTCCTTGGCGGCCGCGACGATCATCTTGCGGACCGTCTCCGCCTCGGCGGCCTTGCCGTAGAACGCCTTGTCGAACTTGGTCACCCCGTCGACCAGGTGGGCCACCTCGCCGCCGAAGTCCTCGGAGAGTGCCTGGAGGGTGTAGCGGGTGTCCTCTACGGTGTCGTGCAGCAGCGCCGCGACCAGGGTGGTGGTGTCCATCCCCAGCTCGGCACAGATCTGCGCCACCGCGAGGGGATGGGTGATGTACGGCTCCCCGCTCTTGCGGAACTGCCCGCGGTGCATGTTCTCCGCGATCGTGTAGGCCCGGCGCAGCACCGCGGGGTCGGTGCCGGCGTGGATGCCCCGGTGGGTGCGGACCAGTTGGGTGACCGGGTCCGAGTCGGTGGTTGGCCAGCTGAGCAGCGACCGCAGCCGGCGGGCGAGCGGCAGCTCACCCGGCTGTGTCGGCAGGGCGCCCCCCAGGGCGGCGCCGTGTCCGGCGTCGACGTCCACGAGGGACACCTCCTCACCCCGGCTCCACACCGCCGGAACCCGGCGGGGGAGCAGGCCCACGAATCGGGCAGGACTGCACTTCTCTAACAGCCTAAGCGAGTCGACGTAGTCCGATCGGTCAGTTGGTCATGAGCGTTCGGTCGAGAGTTGGTGGGACGCGCCGCTCTCGGCCTTTGCCAGCAGGTCACGGAACCGGGCCGCGCCACTCGCCGGAGAGGACCAACCGGAGGACATCTCGACGAGTCGGGTCTCCGGTCGCTCCAACCAGGACAGGATCCGCTCGGACTCCTCGGCGGTGGCGGCCGGCACCGGGCCGTGCCCGCCCGACACCGTCTCGGCGGTGGCCCGGATCGTGGTCAAGGTGGGCCGCGGGTGCACGCCCGGCGGGGACACCCCCGCGCCGGCCAGCCGGCCGTGCCGGACCAGCGCCAACTCCCAGCCGCCCTGGGCGGCCGGCCGGGCCGCGGCCAACTCGACGATCCCGGTCAGCGCGGCCAGCCGCTGCATCCGCACTGTGGCCCGCAGCACGGCGGCCAGCCGGGACCGCACCACGGCGGCCTCCTCGTAGCGCTGGTCGGCCGAGAGCACGTCGATCCGCGCGAGCAGCGCGTCCACCACCGGCTGGGGGTCGCTGGCCGTCGCGGTCCGGAAGGGCGCGGCGGCGCTGTCGTCGTACTCCTCGGGGGTGATCTTGTGTTCGCAGGGCGCCGGGCAGCGACCCAGCTCGGCCAGCGCGCAGGCCGGCGTGACGGTACGCAGCGAGAGCCGGTGCGTGCACTGGCGCAGCGGCACCGCGTCGTGGAAACCGGCGGCGGCCAGCTCGGCGGCCCGCCGGGAGGTGAACGGCCCGAGGTACGCGGTGTCGGTGGGGGAGAGGTCGCGGACGATCGACAGCCGAGGGTACGGACCGTCGGTCAGCTTGAGCCAGACCATCCGTTCCGGGTATTTGGACCGGCGGTTGTACGGCGGGGCGTGCGCGGCGATCAACCGCAGCTCACGGACCTCCGCCTCCAACGAGTGGGCGCACTCCACCGCCTCGACCCGCTCGGCCGCGCCCAGCATCTCGGAGATCCGGGCACGCTTCTCGCCGGCGGTGAAGTAGCTGCGCACCCGGGTGGCGATGTCGACGGAGGTGCCCACGTAGAGCGGCCGGTCGTCGGCGGCCCGGAAGATGTAGACCCCCGGGACCTTGGGCAACCCCTCGGCCAGGTGCCGTTTGCGGCGCTGGGTCGGGGTGACCGCGCGGGCGAACTCGATGGCGTCGCCGATCGTGTCCACCCGGTGCCCGCCCAGCCGGCCGATCAGCCCGTGCAGCACGTCGACGGTGGCCTTCGCGTCGTCCAACGCCCGGTGGTTGGGCTGGGTGGCGGTGCGGAAGTAGGCGGCCAGGGTGCCCAGCTTGCGGTTGGGCACCTCGTCGCGGGTCAGCACCCGGCGGGCGAGCGCCGCCGTGTCCAGGACCCGGGGGTTGGGCCAGCGGTAGCCGTGCTTGGCGCAGGCGGCCTTGAGGAAGCCCACGTCGTAGGGGGCGTTGTGGGCCACCAGCACCGCGTCGTCGATGAACTCCAGGAAGCTCGGCAGCACCTGCTCGATCGGTGGCGCCGGCACCAGCATGGCCTGGGTGATGCCGGTCAGCACTGTGATGAACGGTGGAATCGGCTGGCCCGGGTTGACCAGGGTCGCCAGCACCCCCAACTGCTCGCCACCGCGCACCTTGACCGCGCCGATCTCGGTGATGCCGCCGCCGTCCGGCGCGCCGCCGGTGGTCTCCAGGTCGACCACCACGAAGGTGGTCGCGTAGAGCGGCAGCGCCGGGTCCACCCCGCCCACCGCCGGGTCGAGACCGGCCAGTGACTCCTGGACGTACTCCGCCTGTGCCATCGGCGGCACGCTAGCGCCACGGTCCGACACTCCCGTCGCAGCCGTCCCATCAGTCACCATGGGGCTAGGATGAGAGATCGGCTCACTCACCGGGCGGTGGGCCCGGTCGCGGTGGGAGACTTGCCACATGCCCCTCACCGAGCCGTACGACGACCACCTCCCGCAGGAGGATCCGGTCGCGCTCGACGGGGCCCTGGGCAACCCGGACGACAACGTAGTCAACGACACATCTGGCGCATCAGGCCCGACGACGGGCGACGTCCCCGCCGCCGAGCCGGAGCCGACCCTGCCCGAGCCGGTCCGGCAGCGGATCGTGACGCTCACCGCGGCGGTGCTGCCCACCCTCCCCACCGACGAGGTCCCGGTGCCGTTGCGCCGGGTGGCCAAGTTCGCCCCCAACCGACGTGCCCGGCTCGGCGCGCCGGTCATCGCCGCTCAGCTCACCGCCGACCCGCTGTTCCGGCAGCGGGTCACCGCGCGGGTCCTGGCCGACGCCGGTGACCTCGGGGCGGCAGTGGTCGAGGGCACCGCGCCGGCCGCCGCCGACCCGGTCGAGGTGGCCGCGCTGGCCTACCTGGCCCGGCCCCGTGGCTGGCGGGAGCTGATCGACGCCAGCGGCGCGGCCGTGCGCGCCGAGGCGGACAGCGCCGTCGTCGCCGAGTTGGTCCGCGAGGCCGAGCAGCGGGCCACCCGGGCCGAGCACGACCGGGCGGTGGCCCGGGTCGAGGCCGAGAAGCTCCGCGACGAGCTGGCCCGCGTCCGCGAGGAGTTGGGCCAGCTCCGGGAGGAGTCCCGGCAGGTGGCCCGCACCCTGCGGGAGACCCAGGCCCGCGAGCGGAAGGCCAGCGAGCTGCTGGCCACCGAGCGCGGCCGGGCCGCCCGTGCCAGCGCCGACGTGGACGCCGAACTCCGCCGCGCCCGAGCCCGGCTGGCCGAGGCCGAGGCCGCCGCCGGGGTGGCCCGGGCCAGCGCCAAGGAGGCGCGCTCGGTCGACGACGCCCGGCTCTGGCTGCTTTTGGAGACCATCGGCCAGGCCGCCGTCGGGCTGCGCCGGGAGCTGGCGCTCGATCCGGTGGACAAGCTCCCCGCCGACTTCGTCGCCGACGCCTTCGCCGAGCAGCCGGGCACCGCCCCGGCCGGCCCCGCCGCCCGCGCCCGCGACACCGACGACCCGGCCCGGCTCGACCAACTGCTCGCCCTGCCCCGGGCGCACCTCGTGGTGGACGGCTACAACGTCACCAAGCGTGGCTTCGGCGAGATGTCCCTGGAGCAGCAGCGCAAACGCCTGATCACCGGGCTGGGCGGGATCGCCGCGCAGACCGGCGACGAGGTCACTGTGGTCTTCGACGGCGCCGAGCGGATGCACGGGCTGCCGCCCGCGCCGCGCGGCGTGCGGGTGCTCTTCTCCCGCAAGGGTGAGACCGCCGACGAGCTGATCCGGCGACTGGTGCGCGCCGAGCCGGCGGGCCGGCCGGTGGTCGTCGTCTCATCGGACCGCGAGGTCGCCGACGGGGTACGCCGGCACGGGGCGTACCCGCTGGGCGCGGACTCGCTGCTACGGCGGCTCGCCCGCTCCTGACCCGTCCTGGTCAACCCGGCTGTCGTACCCGAACGCTAGCGTCGCTGCTGTCGCTGACAGGAGGGAGTCGCCATGGCACAGGACGACGTCACGGTCTTCGTCGACCGGGACCTGCGGGGTGCCCGGTTCAACAGGTCGACGCTGGCCGGCGCGGTGATGCGCGGCGTCGATGTGGATGGTCTGGACATCGACGCGCCGTGGATGGCCGAGGGCACGTTACTGGTCAACGGCGTCGATGTGGCGCCGCTGGTGGAGGCCGAACTCAACAGGCAGTTCCCCGGGCGCGACCTCCGGCACGCCAAGAATCCGGATGACCTCCGCGTGGCGTGGGCGGCACTCGAACGGGCCTGGGCGGCTGCTGTCGACCGGGCCGTGTCCATGCCCGAGGGTGCTGTCGACGCCTCGATCGACGGTGAGTGGTCGTTCGCGCAGACACTGCGCCACCTCGCGTTCGCCGCCGACACCTGGCTGGGCAAGACGATCCGGCAACTGCCGCAGCCCTTCCACCCGCTCGGGCAACCACACGCCGAGTACGAGACCGACGGCTTCGACATGTCGATCTTCGCTGTCGAGCAGCCGACGTTCGCCGCGACCCTGCGGCTGCGGGCCGAGCGGCAGGCGATGGTGCGCGACTTTCTCGCCGCCGTCACACCGGCCCTGCTCGCCGAGACCCGGCCGGCCGCCTGGTGGCCCGACAAGCAGGTGACCGTCCTGCACTGCCTCCACGTGATCTTCGACGAGGAGTGGCAGCACCTCCGCTTCGCCCTGCGTGACCTCGACGCACAGGGCTGAGATCTCGCCCCCAACGGCCGCGCGGGCTGTGGTCGATCAGGTGGTCGGTAGTCGCCGGGCCAGCTCACGACGCAGTGCGTCGGGGCCCGGCGTCATCCAGGTGAGCCGGACGACCAGTTCGTAGGGGCCGCGCCCGGGAGTCGACCACTGCCCGGGTCGCATGGGGGGCCGCGTCTGCTCCGGGTCGAGTGGCCTGACCACCAGCCGTGGGTCCAGGCGGCCTCGAACCTGGGCGCTGGCCATGTTGACCCAGTCGATGCTGAGCCCGGTCCCGTTCGGTCCGGTCAGGTGCAGCGTCTCGTCGGTCAGCCGTAGCGGCAGACGAGGCTGACGGCGCAGCTGCCAGTTCGTGGTCAGCGTGATGACGGCGCCGATCATGCCGAACCGCAGCAGCACCTGCCACCACACCTCGTCGAACACCGTCGTGTAGAAGGCGAGGAGGGCCGCCAGACCCAGCACGATGAGGACCATGGCGAGGCGGTGTCGGCGCGGGGAGTACCGGAAGTCCACGACTGACGAAGCATCGAGGTCGGCCACCATCGCCCAGTGCCCGGGTGGCCGCTCGGTCAAACGATGCCCTCCCTCGCTTGATCGACACGACGTCCTTGCTGTCGGGGCTTCCGGCCGGGTGGGATACCCGATATCGCTGACCTTAAGTGGATCTAGCCCTGAAACGGGCGGTCGGACGGGGTTCCTGTCGTACCCGGTGGTTAGTGTCGATGTCACCGACGGTGCCCGGTCGGCGACGGCAAGAATTGCCCCGGGCGCCGCGAGCCGATCAGGAGGTGTGATGCTCATCGACTGCGACGGGTGCGCGAAGCGGGCCGACGGCTGTTCCGGCTGCCCGCTGACCGCCCTGTTCGACGAGACGTCCCCGGCGGCCGGGTTGGTCGCCGCCGAGGTCGAGGCCATCGAGGTGTTCGCCCGGGCCGGCTTCGACGTGGAGGTGCTGACCGCGCCCGCGCGCCCGGAGGCCGCTCGCCGCCGTGCCACCCGCCGCGTCGCCTGAGCGCGACACCGCGCCCGGAAGCGGGCTTCTCGCGGGCCATAGGATGAGCGGTCACGGCGGGAGGAGCGGCGCGATGAACGGGGAACAACTGGCGGTGACGCGGTGACCCCGCGCGGCTGGGCGCTGCTGACCCTGGCCGGGCTGACCATCGCGCTGGTCGTGCTGGCCGCGCTGCTCATCCCGTGGCACCGCCCGCCGGCACCCCGGGCCGACCAGCTCGCCGCGCTGGGTGACCTGCCTGCCGAGCAGGTGGCGAAGGGTCGGGAGTTCCGGGCCGCGCTGCGCCCCGGCGGCTATGCCGCGCTCGCCGTGGGGCTGCTGATCGCCCTCGCGCTCGGGCTGACCCCGCTGGGCAGTCGCCTGGTCGAGCTGGTGGGCCGGCCGTTCGGTGGGCACTGGGCCGCGCAGGCGGTGCTCGGCGGGCTGGCGGTGGTGCTCGTCGCCGACCTGGTGACGCTTCCGTTCGCCGCCTGGCGGCAGAGCGTGCTCACCCGCTACGGGTTGAGCACCAACGGCTGGAGCGGCTGGGCGGTCGACCTGCTCAAGTCGTACGCGGTCAGCGCGGTGATCGGCGCGGTGGCGCTGTTCGGCTTCTACGCGGTCATCCGGCTCGCGCCGCGCTGGTGGTGGGCGTTCGGCGCGGCCGGCGCCGCGGTGCTGGTGGTGCTGCTGTCGTTCGTGCTGCCGGTGCTGGTGGAGCCGGTGTTCAACCGGTTCACCCCGATGGAGCAGGGCCCGTTGCGCACCGAGCTGATGAGCATGGCCGCCCGCGACGGGGTGCCGGTGCGCGATGTGCTGGTCGCCGATGCCTCCCGGCGCACCAGGGCGGTCAACGCGTACGTCTCCGGTCTCGGGCCGACCCGACGGGTGGTCGTCTACGACACGCTGCTGCGTGAGGCGACACCGGCCGAGGTGACCGCCGTCGTGGCGCACGAGTTGGGGCACGCGAAGGACTCCGACGTGGCGGCCGGCACGCTGACCGGGGCGCTGGGCGCCGCGGCGGCTGTGGTGGCGCTCTACCTGCTCGGCTCGTGGGGGCCACTACTGCGGTTGGCCGGTGTCGACTCGGTGGCCCAACCGCGCGCGTTCCCGCTGCTGGTCGCCCTGGTCACGGTGGCCGGGCTGGTGGCCGCTCCGGTGCAGGCGCTGATGTCCCGACGGGTGGAGGCGCGGGCCGACGCGCACGCGCTCGCGCTCACCACCGACCCGGAGTCGTTCGAGTCGATGCAGCGCCGGCTCGGCTCGGTCAACCTCGGCGACCCCGACCCGCCCCGCTGGGAATACCTCTACTCGGCCTCACATCCGTCCACAGTGGAGCGGATGGCCGCCGCCCGCGCGTACGCCCGGGAGGTCGGCCGATGAGCCGTACCCTGCTGATCACCAATGACTTTCCGCCCCGCCCGGGTGGCATCCAGTCGTTCGTGCACAACCTCGCCGTCCGTCAACCGGCCGGCTCGGTCGTCGTCTACGCGTCGAGCTGGCGCGGGGCCGCGAAGTTCGACGCCGACCAGCCGTTCGAGGTGATCCGGGAGCGCACCCGGGTGTTGTTGCCCACCCCGTTGATCGCCCGCCGGGCGGCCCGGTTGGCGCGCGCGTACGACTGCGACACGGTGTGGTTCGGCGCGGCGGCCCCGTTGGGTCTGCTCGCGGCCGGCCTGCGGCGTCGGGCCGGCATCCGTCGGGTGGTGGCGCAGACCCACGGCCACGAGGTCGGTTGGGCGGCGGTGCCGGCCGCCCGGCCGGCGCTGCGGCGAATCGGTCGAGGTGTGGACGTGACCACCTATCTCGGCGAGTACACACGTAGTCGGTTGGCCCGGGTGCTGGACGGGGTGACCGAGCTTCGCCGTCTCGCGCCCGGGGTCGACGTGGACACCTACCACCCGAGCGTGGACGGTGAACAGGTCCGGGCCCGGCTCGGGTTGACCGACCGTCCGGTGGTCGTCTGTGTGTCCCGGCTGGTGCCGCGTAAGGGCCAGGACACCCTGATCCGGGCCCTACCGGAGATCCGCCGCAGGGTGCCCGACGCGGCGCTGCTGATCGTCGGTGGCGGGCCGCACCGGGCGACCCTGGAGAAGCTGGCCCGCCAGACCGGTATGGAACGGGACGTGGTGTTCACCGGCACTGTGCCGTCGGTCGAGTTGCCGGCGCACTACGCGGCCGGCGACGTCTACGCGATGCCGTGCCGCACCCGCAACCGCGGCCTCGACGTCGAAGGGCTGGGCATCGTCTACCTGGAGGCATCCGCGACCGGCCTGCCGGTGGTGGCCGGTGACTCCGGGGGCGCACCGGACGCGGTCCGGGAGGGGGAGACCGGCTACGTGGTGCGCGGCCGGGACGTCGCCCAACTCGCCGACCGGGTCGCCCGGCTGCTCGCCGACCGGGACCTGGCCCGTCAGTTGGGCGCGGCCGGCCGGGCGTGGGTGGAACGCGAGTGGCGCTGGGAGGCGCAGGCGGATCGCATGGCGGCACTGCTCGCCGGCTGATCGCCGCCCGCGTTCAGCTCTCCCGGGCGGGCGCGTAGCGCGGCACGTACTCCTGGCCCGTGAGCTGCTGGATCGCCGCCATCACCTCGTCGGTGACAGTCCGGATGTCACGCGGCCCGTTGATCCGGTCGGCGACCGGGATCGGCGGGCCGAACCGCAGGGTGACCGGGTGTCGACGGGGCAGCCGCGCGTCGACCGGTAGCACCTCGGCGGTGCCGAGCACGCCGACCGGGATGATCGGCACCCCGGCGTCGCGGGCCAGCCGGGTCATCCCGACCCGGCCCCGGTAGAGCCGCCCGTCCGGGGAGCGGGTGCCCTCCGGGTAGACGGCGACCAGGCCGCCGGCGCGCAGCACCGGTATGGCGGCGTCGAGGGCGCGCAGGGCGGCCCGACCGTCGGCGCGGTCGACCGGGATGGCGCCCATGCCGGCGACGATCCGCCGGTTGAGCCAGCCGCCCGGACCTCGCCCGTTGAAGTACTCGACCTTCGCCCAGAAGGTGACGTGTCGGGGCGTCGAGGCGACGAGAAACAACTCGTCGGCGACGGACAGGTGGTTGCCGGCGAGGATCGCGCCGCTGTGTCGGGGCAGATGCTCCAGCCCTTCCACCCGGGGTCGCCAGCCAAACCGCAGCGCGGTGCGGACGGTCAGCTTGGTGACGTCGTACAGCAGGGGCACGTGTCCTCCGGGGTCGAGTTTCAGGCGGGCGCGGGGCCGAGGTGGGCCTCCAACGCGGCGCGCAGCAGGGCGTCGTCGTCGGTGGCACCGGTGGCCAGCGGCAGGCTGCCCCAGGCCCAGAGTTGGGCGATGCCGTGCACGTTCGCCCAGAGCGCGCCGGCCAGCACCGCCGCGGGCGCGTCGGTGGGCCGGCGCGCCTGCGCCACCAGGTCGGCCAGCACGGCGAACAGCGGCAGGCTCGTCTCGCGCAGCCGAAGCCGGCCGCTGTCCAACAGGTCGTGGCGGAACATCAGCTCGAACATGCCGCGGTGGGCCGCCGCGAAGTCCAGGTACGTCCGGGCCAGCGCGGTCAATCGGGTACGCGGGTCCGGACCGACGTCACACAACGTCCGCTCGACCTGTGCGGTGAGGTCGGCGAAGCCCTCCCGGGCGATGGCGGAGAGCAGGTCGACGTGGGTGGGGAAGTAGCGGCGCGGCGCGCCGTGCGAGACCCCGGCACGACGGGCGATCTCCCGTAGCGACACCGCCGACTGACCCTCGCGCAGCACCAGGTCCACACCGGTGGCCACCAGCCGCGCCCGCAGCCCCGTCTCGTCCGCGTCCATAGACATTGTCTACCAGGCGAGGTAGACGCTGTCTACCTGGCCTGCGGACCTCCCCGGCGCCAGCGCCGTGCAACGAGGTCAGCGGATGCGGGCCAGGATGCGATCGGCGGGGGCCGGGCGGCCGAAGTGCCAGCCCTGGGCGGCGTCGCAGCCGATCGCGCGTAGCCGCTCGGCCTGCCCGGCGGTCTCCACCCCTTCGGCGGTGACGGTCAGGTCCAGCGCGTGCGCCAGCGACACCAGCGAGGCGAGGATCCGCTCGTCGGTGCGGCCGACGGAGGGCGACCGCAGGCCGGCCACGAACTCCCCGGCCACCTTCAGCTCGGTCACCGGCAGGTCCCGCAGGTACGCCAGGTTGCTGTAGCCGGTGCCGAAGTCGTCGATGGCGATGCGTACCCCGAGGTCGGCAAGGACCCGCAGGGCGCGGACGGGCTCCTCGGCGGTGCTCATCATGGTGCTCTCGGTGATCTCCAGTTGGAGCCGCTCCGGTGGCAGGCCGGTCTGCCGCAGCAGCGCGCGGACCTCCTGCACCAACCCGGGCCGGTGCACCTGTCGTACGGCCAGGTTGACGCTGACGAACGGCGCGGCGGCACCCCCGGCCGACCACGCCTCGGCCTCGCGGCACGCCTCGGCCAGCACCCAACCGCCCAACTGGACGATCAGGCCGGTCTCCTCGGCCAACCCGATGAAGCTGTCCGGGCGCAGGACCCCCAACTCGGGATGCCGCCAGCGGACCAGCGCCTCCACGCCGACCAGGCTGCCGTCGCGCAGTGAGGTCAGCGGCTGGTAGTCGAGGTAGAACTCGCCCCGCTCCAACGCCGCCGGGATGGCCGCGGAGAGCGCGTAGCGGGCCAGCTCACGTTGGTTGCGCTCGGCGTCGTAGAGCGCCCAGCGCGCCCCACCGGCGGACTTCGCCCAGTGCAGGGTGCTGTCGGCGGCCCGCATCAGGTCCGTGGGGTTGGCCCCGGCCACCTGGCGCTCGACGATGCCGATGCTCGCCGAGATCTGCAGCTCGTGCCCGTCGACCAGCGCCGGGGTGCGTACCGCGGCGAGCGCGGTCTCGGCCACCGCCACCATGTCGTCGGTGCCGGCGGAGCGTTCCACCAGGATGACGAACTCGTCGCCGCCGAGCCGGGCCACCAGGTGCTCGCCCATGGCCTTGCGCAGCCGTTCGGCCACAGTGGCCAGCAGCAGGTCACCGATCTGGTGCCCCAGGGTGTCGTTGACCACCTTGAAGCGGTCCAGGTCCAGGAAGCACACCCCGACCCGCTGCGCGCCCCGGCCCGGCTCGTTGAGCGCGGCGGCGAGGCGCTCGGTGAACAGCGTCCGGTTGGGCAGGCCGGTGAGCGGGTCGTGGGTGGCCTGATGCCGGAACCGGGCCTCGCTGGCCCGCAGCGCCCGCTCGGCCTGGGTGCGGGCCCGCATGGCGGCGCGGCGGATCGACTCCTGCTCGTCGAGCGTCCGGTCGCGCAGCGCGCGGGCGTAACCGGTCGCCACGGCCGCCAGCAGCCGGGCCATCCGGTCCTCGACGTCCTCGGCCACCAAACCCAGGTCGCGCACGAGGCGGAGCTGGATGACCTCGACGGTACGACCCAGCCCTTCGGCGGACGCGATGTGCGCGGCGACCAGCTCGGCGCCGACGCGGTGCCCGGCACGCAGGTCGAACGGCTCGGTGAGCAGCGCCCCGGCCAGTTGCCCGGTGAGCCGGTCCAGCAGGGACTCCAGCTGGGCCTGGGTCATCGGTAGGTAGCTGGTGCCGGAGACCGCCTTCGCCCAGGCCCGGGCGAACGTCCCCGGGTAGGAGGTCGCTGCGGGCGACTCAGTCACCGAGACGCCCGACGCCGCCCATGAAGACCGCGCGCTCGGCGTCCTCCGCGCTCTCCGGGGTGTCCGGTCGCCACTCGGGCACCCAGACCACGCCGGGGTCGAGCAGCTCGAACCCGTCGAAGAGCGCGGTCAGCTCGGCCCGGCTGCGCACTGACAGCGGGTTGTCGGTGCGCCGGTAGACCCGCTCCGCCTCGGCGCGTTCGTCCTCGCTGCGCCCGTCGTCGCTGGCCTGCGACAGCACCAGGAAGCTGCCGGGCGCCAACGCGTCCCGCAGCGTCCGCAGCAGCTCCGCCGGCCGGTCGTCGTCGGAGACGAAGTGCAGGACGGCCACCACCATCACAGCCACCGGTTGGCTCAGGTCGAGCAGCTTGCGGACGTCCGGATGGGCCAGGATCGCCTCCGGGTTGCGCAGGTCCTCCTGCACGACCGCGGCCTGCTCGTTGCCGGCGAGGATCTCGCGGCTGTGCGCCACCGCCACCGGGTCGACGTCCACATAGACCACTCGCGACCGCGGGTCGAGCTGCTGGGCGATCTCGTGCACGTTGCCGACGGTCGGGATGCCCGAACCGATGTCCAGGAACTGCCGGATCCCGGCGTCGGCGAGGTGGTGCACGGCCCGGCGCAGGAACGCCCGGTTGGCCTGGGCCATCAACGGCGCCTCGGGCACCGCGGAGACCATCGCCTGCGCCGCGGCCCGGTCGGCGGCGAAGTTGTGCGAGCCGCCGAGGTAGTAGTCGTACATCCGCGCGACGCTCGGGCGCTCGATGTCGATGGTGTCGGGTGCCCAGTCCGGCCGCTGCATGCGTTTCACCCCTCGAATCCGCGATGCGAGCATCGTCGCCCGCGCGGGTATTGTGCACCCGCCACGCACGCCAGACCATAGCGCGCCGAAGGTTGCCCGCCGACGTCGGTCGATGCGCGACGGTCCGCGCCGGGGAGAAGCTGGCGCGGACCGTCGGTCGCGTCGTCCCGCTCGACGAGCGGGAGACCTGTCAGAACTTCGGCGCGTCCGGTGCCTCGAGCAGGCCGAGCCGGAGTGCGGTCATCAGGGCCTGAGCCCGGTTGGCCGCGCCGAGCTTCTCGTAGAGCTTCGAGATGTGCGTCTTCGCCGTGGACTCGCTGACGAACAGCTGCTTGGCGATGCCCGCCACGCTCATGCCGTCCGCGAGCAGCCGCAGCACCTGCCCCTCCCGGGGAGACAACTGCGGACCGGACGGGGCGAGCCGGCGCTTCATCGCCTCGGCCAGGTCGGCCGCGGTGAACGCGCTGGGGGAGGAGGCGGCGTGCCGGGCCGCGGCCACCACCTCGTCGGCCGGGGCGGTCTTCGGCACGAAGGCGCTCGCGCCGGCCTCCAGGGCCCCGAAGAGCTGGTCGTCGCCGGCGTACATGGTCAGCACCACGATGCCCATCGACGCGCTGGACTTGCGCAGTGCGCGGGTGGCCTCCAGGCCGCTGCCGTCGGGCAGCCGCAGATCCATGATCACCACGTCCGGCTGCAAGGCGCCGGCCTGGCGTACCCCCTCCGCCGCCGTGGCCGCCTCACCGACGACCTCGAACTGGCGGTCGCGCTCGAAGGCGTGCCGCAAACCCTTGCGAATCAGGTCATGATCGTCGACAAGGAGGACCTTGGTACGGGTGGCCGGTATCGGACTTGTGGTCATCCTCGGGTTACTCCCCTTCTGGTGCTGCGCTGCCGCGCACGTTATCGCGCCGGGCCGAGGTGCCGAGAACCACCGCCACAGTCGTGCCGCTGGGTTGCCGCGGCCTGATCTCCAACCGGCCCCGGATACGTTCCGCCCTCTCGGCCATGATCGCAAGACCGTACCGCCCGTCCGGGCGCTGGTCAGCCATCCCCTGACCGTCATCCGACACTTCTATTTGCGCGTACGGGGGGTCGATCTCACACGTGACCCACAAATTCGACGCCCCGGCGTGCTTGCGCGCGTTGGTCACCGCCTCCTGCGCGATGCGCAGCAACTCGGCCTCGGTGGCGGCCGGCAGCCGGGCGGTGGACTCGTCCAGCGACAGGTGCACCCGCAGCCCGCCGGACGAGCCCACCGTGCGCGCGTACTCGGCGATCGCCGCGGCCAACCCACCCTGCCGGTCCACCTCGCTGCGCAGCTCGAAGAGGCTCAGCCGCAGCTCCTGGATCACCCGGGTCACCTCGCCGCGCAGCGTACGCAGGGCCTCGGCGGTCTCGTCGGCGTCGTCGAAGACGGTGGCCAGGGCGTTGTCGATGCCGTAGCCGACCATCACCAGCTCCTGGGCCACCCCGTCGTGGATCTCCCGGGCCAGCCGCTGCCGCTCCTCGTTGGTGGCCAGCGAGCGCACCTCGTCGAAGAGCAGCGCCGCCTCCAGCCGCAGCGCGGCGGGGCGGGTCAGCGCTGTCACCCGGGACACCACCGGCGGCGGGTACGCCTGCGCGACGTCGGCCTCCAGCACCACCAGCCCCACGGTGCGCACCCCGGCGACCAGCGGAATGATCAGCGCGGACACGTCGCCGCCGCGGTGCGAACGGGACTGCGACCGGGCGGCGGTGGTGGCCTGCTGGGTGGCCCAGGCGTCGGCGATCGCCGAGTCCGCGTCCAGCGTCGTCTCCCAGTCCACCCGGTCGACGCCGGCCTGGGCGAGCACCACGAGCCGACCCCCGCCGCTGGCCGACAGCACCGCGCCCCGGTCCGCGCGGGCCACAGTGCGCAGCTCCTCGATCAGGTGCTCGGAGATGCCGCCCGGGTCCAGGGTCGCCCCGGGAAGTTGCCGGGCCACAGTGCGCAGCTGGGTCAGCAGCCGGGTGGCCTCGGCGTACGGCTGGGGTTTGCCCTCACCGCGGACCGCCATCACCCGGTGCAGCGTGCCGGCGGCGTAGAGCCCCAGCGCGGCCAGGATCAGCCACTGCGCGCAGACCGCGAGGTAACCCAGCTGGCCGAGCTGGGGCCCACCGTCGACCCGGGTCAGCGCGCCGCTGAGCAGCAGGGTGACGGCAGTGACCACGAGCAGCGCGGCGCCCTCCGGGAAGCGGCGGCGCAGCGCGGTGACGGTCACCGGCACCGCCAGGTAGGGCAGCACCGCCGACGCGCCCAGGCCGTCGACAGTGCCGCCGATGGACGCCACCGCGGCGACGTGGCTCGCGGCCAGCCCCAGCACCACCACCTCGGCCACCCGGCCCAGTGGGCCGACCAGCCGGTGCTGCGGTGCCAGCAGCGACGGCAGCCCGGCCACCGCCAGCAGGGCGATCCACCACAGCTGGGTGACGTCGCGGGTGGCGAACAGGGTCAGGATGGCGACCAGGGCCAGCATCACCAGGCGGGCGGCCGCGGCGAGGGGATGCGGGTGCGGTGCGGTGGCTGTGGATGCGGGCACGTGACGGATGGTAGTCAGCCTCGGTAGATATCGGCGATCTCCGCCGCGTACGTCTTGTGGACAACCTGGCGCTTGACCTTGAGCGACGGGGTCAGCTCGCCGGTCGCCTCGGTGAAGTCGTGGGGCAGGACCCGGAACACCTTGATCGCTTCGGCCTTCGACACGGCCTGGTTCGCGGTGTCGATCGCGGCCTGGATCTCCTTGCGGAGGCCCTCGTGCTCGCGCAGCTGCTCGAGGGTGGTGTCGAGGGGCATCCCGGCGTTCTCCAGCCAGGTCGGCAGCGCCTCCTCGTCGACGGTGACCAGCGCCGCGATGAACGGCTTCCGGTCACCGACCACGACGCACTGGCTGATCAGCGGGTGCGCCCGAACCAGGTCCTCCAGCACCGCCGGGGCGACGTTCTTGCCGCCGGCGGTGACGATCAGCTCCTTCTTGCGGCCGGTGATGCTCAGGTAGCCGTCGGAGTCGAGCTGGCCCAGGTCGCCGGTGCGGAACCAGCCGTCGGCGCTGATCGTCTCGGCGGTCGCGGTCTCGTTGCGCCAGTAGCCCTGGAAGACAAGCTCGCCGGAGATCAGGATCTCGCCGTCGTCCTCGATTCGCACTGTCACGCCGGGCAGCGGACGGCCGACGCTGCCCATCCGGGTGCCGCTGGGCAGGTTCGCGGCGGCGGCGGGCGAGGTCTCGGTGAGGCCGTAGCCCTCCAGGACCGTCACGCCGATGCCCCGGAAGAAGTGGCCCAGGCGGGCGCCGAGCGGCGCGCCGCCGGAGATCGCGTCCCGGCACCGTCCGCCGAGCGCGGCGCGCAGCTTGCGGTAGACCAGCCGGTCGAAGACGACGTGCTGGGCGCGCAGCGCCAGGCCCGGTCCGCCGGGGGTCTCCAGCGCCTCGCTGTACGCGATGGCCACCTGCTCGGCGCGGGCGAAGATGCCGCCCTTGCCGTCCGCTTCGGCCTTCTGCTTGGCGGCGTTGTAGACCTTCTCGAACACCCGGGGTACGGAGAGCACGAAGGTCGGCCGGAACGCCTGCAGCTCGGCGACCAGGTTCCTGGTGTCGGCGCAGTGCGCCATGGTGGCTCGCGCCTGCACGACGCCGATCTGGATGAGTCGGGCGAAGGCGTGCGCCAGCGGGAGGAAGAGCAGGGTGGTCGCGCCGGCGTTGAACAGGTTCGGCAGCACCGGCACCGCGTTGGCGATGTCGGCGTACATGTTGCGGTGGGTGAGCACGCACCCCTTGGGCCGGCCGGTGGTGCCGCTGGTGTAGATGATCGTGGCCAGGTCGCCGGCGCGGACGGCCTTGCGCCGCCGCTCGACCTCGGCCAGCTCGACAGTGGCGCCGGTGGTGACCAGCTCGTCGACCCCGCCGCTGTCGATCTGCCAGACCTGGCCCAGCTCGGGCAGCCGGTGCCGGACACCGGCGATCAGGGCGGCGTGCGCCTCGCTCTCCACCACTACGGCGACCGCGTTGGAGTCCTCGAGGATCCACGCGGCCTGCTCGGCGCTGGACGTCTCGTAGATCGGCACGGTCACCGCGCCGACGGCCCAGATGGCGTAGTCCAGCAGTGTCCACTCGTAGCGGGTGCGGCTCATCAGCCCGACCCGGACACCGGGCTCGATGCCGGCGGCGATCAGCCCCCGGGCCACGGCGGCCACCTCGTCGCGGAACTGGAGGCAGGTCACCTCGGTCCAGGCGGTGACGGCGCCGTCGGCGCTCGCGGTGGGGCGGGCGAACTGAACGGTGTCGGGCGCGACTTCGGCGTTGTCCCAGACCGGATCGGTGAGGTTGGCCGCGTCGCCAACTGTGACGATCGGCGGGACGGAGAACTCGCGCACCTGCACTCCTTCGTGCTCGCACTGGCTGGGCCGGCCGCCGCCGTGGCGTCGGCATGTGACGAAACCTACCCGGCGGGCGGTCGGGGTGAGACATCCAGGAGGCGGGTAGCCTCCCCCCATGGCGGACTCCTCCACCCAGTCGATCATCATCGGCGCCGCACCGGATCGGGTGACGGCGGTCATCTGCGACTTCGCGCGCTACCCGGAGTGGACCGACGCCGTACGTCGTGCCGAGGTCGTCGAGGAGTACGAGGACGGCTACGCCAGTCAGGTGCGTTTCACCATCGACGCCGGGGTCATGGCCGACGAGTACGTGCTCGCCTACTCCTACGCCGAGGACCTGTCCCGGATCGAGTGGCACCTGGTCGCGCCCTCGAAGATGCAGAAGGCCCAGCGTGGTTCGTACGACCTGGTGGGTAACCCGGACGGCAGCACCACGGTGACCTACACGTTGGAGGTCGACCTGTCGGTCGGCATGCTCGGGATGTTTCGGCGCAAAGCCGAGAAGATGATCATGGACACCGCGTTGAAGCAGCTCAAGCGCCGGGTAGAAGCAACCGGTGCGGCGCAGTGACGTGTCCGGTGGCACGGTAGAGGAGCCGACGGTGGGCGGAACAGATCCGGGTTCGGCCCGGGAAGAGGCGGAGCGGCTGGTCGCCACCCTGCTGGCGGGGGCGCGACTGGCCTCCGCAGGCTCGGCGGGCGGCGCGTTCGGCTCGTTGGGCGGGATGCTGTCCGGTGTCCTCGGTCACAGCGCTGGCCCGGACGCACGCTCGGGCACCGGTGGTGCTTTCGCCACCGGTTCGGCGGAATGCTGCGTCTGCCCGGTCTGTCGGGGCATCGCCGCGTTGCGGGACCCGAGTCCGGAATTCGCCGAACGGCTCGCGACCGGCGCCGGTGACCTGGCCGCGGGCGTCGCCAGCCTGCTCCGCGCGTTCTCCCCGGCGGAACCGTCCGCGCCGAGCCCCGCCGAACCGGCCGCGGAGCCGACCGCCCCACCCTCGCCGGCAGCCACCGCGAGCACTGACGACGTGTTCCCCGCGCCGGCGCCGAGCGCCCCGCCCACCGCGACCGCCGACGACCACGTGTGGCGCGATGCCACCCGCACCGGGCATGATTCTCAGCCGGCGCCGGAGCGGGATGTCTGGTCGGTCGCCACCCGGACGGCGGACCCACTCGCCCCGGCCGCCGTACCACCCGTCGACGAGGCCGGGACGGCGACCGTACCGGCACCGACCACCCGTCCCGTGGTGCCCGCCTCGCGGGTGCCCGATGACGCCGACGCGGAAGCATCGGGCGACGGCGCCTGAGCGCGGGACCTTCCGACCCGGACCGGCACTGGGCCGGGACCGGGGCCGGACAGCACAGCAGAGGGGGGCGGTAGCGGTGACGCTGACCATCGGAGTCGACGTCGGTGGCACGAAGGTGGCCGGCGGTGTCGTGGACGACACCGGCGCGGTCCTCGTGCAGACCCGACGGGACACTCCCGCCGATGACGTGGCCAAGACCCGCGACGTCATCATCGAGTTGGTCGGCGAGCTGGCTGCCGGGCGGACCGTCGAGGCCGTCGGCATCGGCGCGGCCGGTTGGATCGACGCCAGCCGTTCGACGGTGCTCTTCGCTCCCAACCTGGCCTGGCGTGACGAACCGCTGCGCGAGTACGTCAGCGAGGCCGTCGGGCTGCCCGTGATCGTGGAGAACGACGCGAACGTCGCCGCGTGGGCCGAGTTCCGCTACGGCGCGGCCCGCGACGCCGACGACTCGATGATCATGTTCACCATCGGCACCGGTGTGGGCGGCGGCATCGTCCTCGGCGGCGACCTGATGCGCGGCGCGCACGGCATCGCCGCGGAGCTGGGCCACATGCTGGCAGTGCCGGACGGGCACCAGTGCGGCTGCGGCCGGCTGGGCTGCATCGAGCAGTACGCCAGCGGCAGCGCCCTGGTCCGGTTCGCCCGGGCCGGCGCCCGGCAGGAGCCCAACCGGGCCGCCGCCCTGCTGAAGCTGGCCGGCGGCGAGGCCGAGGCGATCACCGGCCCGATGGTGACCGCCGCCGCGCAGGGCGGAGACCCGGTCTCCGCCGAGGCGTTCGCCCAGATCGGCCGGTGGCTGGGCACCAGCCTCGCCGACATGGCGCAGATCCTCGACCCGCAGACCCTGGTGGTCGGCGGCGGGGTGATCGACGCCGGTGACCTGCTGCTCGGCCCCACCCGTCGCTCGTACCTCGACGCGCTCGCCCAGCGTGGTCGCCTGCCGGTGGCCGAGGTGCTCCCGGCGGAGCTGGGCAACAGCGCCGGGGTGATCGGCGCCGCCGACCTGGCCCGCCGGATCTGAGGCGGCCGGGATGGGCGTGCCGCTGCGCGTGGTGTCGTACAACATCCACAGCCAGCGCGACGACACCGCCGCCCTGGCGGCGGTGGTCCGGGCCGCGACGCCGGACGTGGTGATCGTGCAGGAGGGGCCGCGCCGGTTCCGGTGGCGGCAGAAATCCGCCACGTTGGCCGAGTCGTTCGGTCTGGTGGTGGCCGCCGGTGGGCTGCCCGCCCTGGGCAACCTGCTCCTGACCAGCCTGCGGGTCCAGGTGCTGGGCACCCGCTGTCAGCGCTTCCCGCTGACCCCCGGCCGGCACCTGCGCGGCGCCGCGTACGCCGACTGCCGGGTCGGTGACGCCCGGTTCACCCTCGCCGGCTCGCACCTGTCCACCGACCCGGCCGAGCGGCCCTCCCAGGCCACCGAGTTCAAGCGTGGCCTGGACGCGGCGACCAGCCCGGTGCTGGCCGGGGCGGACCTCAACGAGGGTCCGGACGGGCCCGCCTGGGCCACCGTGTCGCGCGGGTTGACCGACGCGGCGGTGGCCGCCGATCGGGCCGAGCGGCTCACCTACTCCTGCGCCGACCCGCGCCGGCGCATCGACGCGCTCTTCGTCGACCCGCGGATCACAGTGGTCGACTACGACGTGGTGGACACCCCGCAGACCCGCCGGGCCAGCGACCACTTCCCGGTCCTGGTCGACCTGCTGCTGCCCACCACCGGCTGACCCCCGACACCGGCCCGGCAGTCGGCGGGTCCGGTTCAGGACTGGACATCCGGCCCGGTTGTGGAGAGGATTTCGCGGCGACCGGCACGCCTGCCGTACCAAAAGGAGATGTCCCCGGTGTCCACCTCCACCGACCACGGCCGGCCCGACCCGGAGGCGACCTCGCCAGCGTCGAACAGCGACGGCCGTCCGGTCTCCGACCGGGGCGACACGGTCTGCGTCATCGGGGCCGGGGCCAGCGGCCTGACGGCCATCAAGAACCTGCGCGAACACGGGTTCGGCGTGGACTGCTACGAGCGGGAGACGGGCGTCGGCGGCGCCTGGAACTGGCGGCACGACCGCAGCCCGGTGTACGCCAGCACCCACCTGATCTCGTCGAAGCCGTTCACCCAGTTCCCCGACTTCCCGATGCCGGACTCGTGGCCGGACTACCCGCACCACGGTCAGCTGCTGTCCTACTTCGAGCGGTACGCCGACCACTTCGACCTGCGCTCGCACATCTGGTTCGGCACCGAGGTGATCCGGGTCGAGCCCGTCGAGGGCGATCGGTGGGACGTCACCACCCGCTCCACCGGCGGGTACGGCCCCGAGCGCACCGCCCGGTACGCCGCCGTGGTGATCGCCAACGGCCACAACTGGTCGCCGAAGCTGCCCCGCTACGAGGGCCTGGAGGAGTTCCGCGGCGAGATCATGCACGCCTCGTCCTACAAGGACCCGGCGCAGCTGCGGGGCAAGCGGGTGCTGGTCGTCGGCGCCGGCAACACCGGTTGCGACATCGCCGTCGAGGCCGCCCAGCAGGCGTCGCGCTGCTGGCACTCCACCCGGCGCGGCTACTGGTACGCGCCGAAGTACGTGCTCGGTCGCCCCGCCGACCAGGTCAACGACAGCCTGTTGGCGCTGCGGGTGCCGCTGCGGGTGCGGCAGTGGCTCTACCACTGGACGCTGCGGCTGACCGTCGGCGACCTGACCCGCTTCGGCCTGCCCAAGCCCGACCACCGGGTGTACGAGACGCACCCGATCGCGAACAGTCAGCTCGTCTACTACGTGGGCCACGGCGGGATCGGCCCGGTGCCGGACGTCGCCCGGTTCCACCCGTACGCCGTGGAGTTGGCCGACGGTCGTGAGATCGACCCCGAGGTGGTCGTCTTCGCCACCGGTTACCTGCCGCGCTTCGAGTTCCTCGACGCGTCGGTGTTCTCCGACAGCGCCGGAGCGGGCCGGCCCACGCTGTGGCTCAACGCGTTCACCCCGGGGCACCCGACCCTGGCCGTCGCCGGCCTGCTGCAACCGGACTCGGGGCTGTTCACACTGTCGCACTGGCAGACGGTGCTCTTCGCCCGGCTGCTACAGGCCCGTCGGGACCGGCCCGAACGGGCCACGGCCTTCGCGTCTCGGGTGCGGGACCGGGCCGGGGAGCGGTACTCCGGGCCGGTCAAGGACAGCAGTCGGCACTGGTTCGAGGTCGGGCACGCCGACTATCTGCGCGCCATCCAACGCGCCCTGGTCGAGCTGGAGGGCAAGTGAGCCGCCAGCCGCATCGTCGCGAACGAGAGGCAGACCAGTGAGTGAGCTGCGGATCATGCGGGGCCGGGAGTGGTCCCGGCCGGTCCGGCCGGCCCGGCGGGAGGTGCTCAGCGCGGTCCCCGAGCTGGAGGAGGGGCGTCCGCCGCTGCTCTTCGTGCCCGGGTTCGGGCACGGCGCGTGGGCGTTCGCCGAGCACTGGTTGGGTCACGCGGCGTCGCGGGGGTTCCCGGCGTACGCGGTGAGCCTGCGTGGGCACGGTGGCAGCGAGCCGGCGCCGGAGGCGACGCTGCGGGCGTACGCCCACGACGTGGTCCAGGTGGCCGCGAGCCTGCCGCGGCAGGCGGTGCTGGTGGGGCACGGCGCCGGGGCTCTGGTGGTGGCGCACGCGTTGGCCCGCTACCCGGCGCGGGGCGCGGTGCTGGTGGCGCCGGTCTTCGGCGGCTGGGGTGTGCTGGGCACGGCGTTGCGCCGCAACCCGGCGGGCACGTTGCCGGCGGTGTTCGGCGGGCCGTTGCGGCTCAACCGGGGGCAGTTGTTCAGCCGCGACCTGCCCGACGAGGAGGCCCGGCGGTACGTCGGACGCCTCGGTCGGGCGGGTCGGCGGGCGCAGTGGGCGCTGCTGGGTGAGCCGGAGGCCGAGCCGGCCGTGGGCGCGCCCCCGGTGTTGGTGCTGGGCAGCCCGGACGACCGGGTGGTGCCGGCGTCGACGTTGACCCGGGTGGCCCGCCGCTACGGGTCGGCCCCGCTGCTCTTCCCCGGGATGGGCCACGACCTGATGCTGGACGCGCGGTGGGCGGAGCCGATCGACGCGATCCTGGACTGGCTGGAGAAGGAGCCGGCGGCGCACTGAGGCGCCGGGCCGCCGGCGGTCAGCCGCCGGGCTGGTGGACGGCCGGGCTGCCGGTCGGGGTGGCCGGCCGGGGCACCCGTGCGGTGCCGTCGGAGCCGGCGTCGGTGCTGGTCAGGCGACTGACCAGGGCGCCGCCCTCGTCCAGGGCGCGCAGGTAGGAGCGGGCCCAGGCCCTGATGTCGTGCTGGTGCAGGTGGGCGCGCATTGCCCGCATCCGCTGGGTGGAGTCGGCCGGGTCGGCCCGCAGCGCCGCACGCAGGCCCTGCTTGAGCCCTTCCAGGTCGTGCGGGTTGACCAGGTATGCCTGGGACAGCTCGGCGGCGGTGCCGGCGAACTCGCTGAGCAGCAGTGCGCCCGTGTCGTCGACCCGCGCGGCCACGTACTCCTTGGCGACAAGGTTCATTCCGTCGCGCAACGGGGTCACCGCCATCACGTCGGCGACCCGGTAGAGCGCGGCCAGCTCGGCCCGGTCGAAGGGCTGGGTGAGGTAGTGGATCGCCGGCTCGCCGACCCGGCCGAACTCGCCGTTGATCCGGCCGACCTCGCGCTCGATGCGCTCGCGCAGGATCTGGTACTGGCCGACGCGTTCCCGGCTCGGCATGGCGACCTGCACCAGCACCGTGTCGCGGACCTTGACGTCGCCGCTGGCGAGCAACTCGCTGTACGCCTTGAGGCGCTGCTCGATGCCCTTGGTGTAGTCCATCCGGTCCACGCTGAGGACGACCTGCCGGGGATCGCCGAGGTCCTGGCGGAGCCGGTGGGCCCGGGCGGCCACGTCCGGGCGGTCGGCGAGCGCGGCCATCTCGGCGGTGTCGATGGAGACCGGGAACGCGCCGATGCGGACGACGCGGTCGTCGATGCCGATCCGCCGGTCGGTGGCCGGCAGCTCCAGCACCCGGGTCACCAACTGGGCGAAGTTGTGCGCCGCCTGCACCCGCTGGAAGCCGACCAGGTCGGCGCCGAGCATGCCGCGCAGCAGTTCGGCCCGGCGGGGCAGTTGCATGAACAGCTCCGGCGGTGGGAACGGCACGTGCAGGAAGAACCCGATGCGCAGGTCCGGCCGGAGCGCGCGCAGCAGACCGGGGACCAGTTGCAGGTGGTAATCCTGCACCCAGACCACAGCGCCCGGCTCGGCCACCTGCGCGGTCGCCTCGGCGAAGCGCTGGTTGACCCGCTGGTACGCCTCCCACCAGCGGCGGTGGTGCTGCGGCTGCTCCACGGAGTCGTGGTAGAGCGGCCAGAGGGTCGCGTTGGCGAACCCCTCGTAGTGGTCGCGCAGGTCTTCCGGGCTGAGCGCGACGGTGTGCATCCGCACGCCGTCCACGTCCGGCAGGGCGGGGGCCGCCCCGGTGCCACCGGCCCAGCCGACCCAGGTCGCCGGGGTGTGCCGCAGGAGCGGGAGCAGCGCGCTGACCAACCCACCCGGGCTGCGCCGCCACTCGCAGGCCCCGTCGGGGGCCTGATTGTCGTCGATGGGGAGGCGGTTGGCGACCACCACGAGAGAACTCTGTCGCATCTCGGGCATTCCGATCAGCAGAGGACTGACCGCCGCGAGCAAGGAAAAACCGGTCAGTCAGCGGGGGGAGTGACGTACAGCGGTATTCCTACTGACAGTAAGTTACACCACTGTTACGCCCCCGGCGGGGCGCTGCCGTCCCGGGATGCGGGCCGACCTCAGACGACGGCGCCGTTGTCCGGGTCGTCCTCGTCCTCGTCGCCGGGGCGTAGCCGCCAGATCAGCGTGACGAAACCGGCCAGGATGCCGGTGAACCCGAACAGCGTGACCGCCGAGCGGTCGATCGGGAGCAGCCACGGGAAGAGGAACAGCGCGAACCCGACGACCACCCCGAGCACGCCGATCACCGCGTACTTGCTGACCCGCGGCAGCGGCGGCGGTGGCGGTGGGTGGTAGCCCTCGTCGTCCTCGTCGTCGGGCAGGTCGGCGCCGAAGGTGTCCAACCCGTCCAGCAGCGACGGCTCGTCCGGTCGGGTGCCGCGCCCCACGGAGATCCCGGAGATGTCCGTCGCGGACGGTAGCCGGCGGACGTCGGTGGCGGTCGGGCCGGGTTCGTCGGTGCCGGAGCGGGTCAGCGGCCCGGAGGTCGGTTCGTCATGGGTGTCCCGTTCGTCCACGTCCTCCGAGGCCGGCCACGGGTGGTCACCGGGCGTGGAGGTGGTGTGGAAACCCGCCACGATCCGTGCCCACTCGGCGTCGATGTCCGGTTCGTCGCGCGCCGGCGGCTGCTCCGGAGCGGTCTCGTCGGCGAGTTGGGTCAAATAGTCCCGTGCGGTGGTCAGGTGCGAGCGGTCGACGTAGAGCCTGTCGACCGGCCGGGCCGGCACCGTTGTGGTGCGGGTGACCGGGTTGAGGTCGGCGGACGGCTGGAGGTAGGCGGCGATCCCACCGGCGGCCAGCACGTCGAGCAGGTGCTCACCGACGCGCGGATCGACGTCGCCGACGACGGCGTACTCGTTCGCGTCGAGCCCGTTGTCCCGCCGTCCCCGGCGGGCCCCACCCGCTGACACCCGGACATCCCCCTTAACGCGCCTTCCGGCGCGGCCACCGCTGCCCTTCGGCGCCCGTGCGCACGCCGTGCTCTGAATCGTGACACGTCCGGACCCGGTTCCGGGAGTGCGTTGTGTCGCGTCTTCCAAAGTCAGAGCCCCTGCCGCTGGTCACGACGGGGGTTCTTTGTCGGTTTTTGCTAATCCCTTGCTAACAGGAGGCCGCACCGGATGACGTTGCTCGCCTTCTCGTCGACCGCCCGCACGGCCCTGCTGTGGTTCCCCGGAGGCAGTTGGGCGTACTCCCGACGATCCATCCCTCAGCTCGGTGGTTCGACGGCCCTTCGGTGGTCCGGCGGGCGGATCGGGGTCGAGCCTGCTCACAGCGAGGGCGTCCGAGGAGGTTGGCCGAACCCCCTGGGCCTCGCGATCTTGCACTTCCTGCGGCGGCATAACGAACACTGCCCCCCATCCCGGCAGCCGAAACCGCAAGATCGCCGGAGCGTCCGACCGGGCCTGCGTCGATCATGGAGCTGTGGTGCCTCACAAAAGTGGCGGACATGGAGCTGTCGCCCACCACAACTCCATGATCGGCGGGGCGGGGCGGGGCGATTCGTCCGTTGTGGTGAGAGCGCCCGCTTCGTAGGCTCGGCGGCGACGACGACGGCTGGCGCTGTCGCGGGCACACCACGGGAAAGGACGCCGGTGCTCTACTGGCTGCTGAAGTACGTCATCCTCGGTCCGCTGCTCAAGCTGATCTTCCGCCCGCAGGTGGAGGGCCTGCGCAACGTGCCGGCGACCGGCCCGGTGATCCTGGCGAGCAACCACCTCTCCTTCTCCGACTCGATCTTCACACCGTTGATCACCGCCCGGAAGGTCACCTTCGTCGCCAAGGCCGAGTACTTCACCGGCAAGGGGATCAAGGGCTGGCTGACCAAGATGTTCTTCGTCGGCACCGGCACGATTCCGGTGGACCGTTCCGGCGGCCGGGCCGCGCGCGCCGCCCTGGACACCCAGTTGCAGGTGCTGCGCGCCGGGGGAGTGGCCGGCATCTACCCCGAGGGCACCCGCTCCCCGGACGGGCGGCTCTACCGGGGCAAGACCGGGGTGGCCCGGCTCGCCCTGGAGAGCGGCGCGGTCGTGGTGCCGGTGGCGATGCTCAACGCCGACGAGATCCAGCCGCCGGGCAAGCTCATCCCCAAGATCGATCGGGTGAAGATCCGGTTCGGGGCGCCGCTGGACTTCTCCCGTTACGCCGGGCTGGCCGGCGACCGGTTCGTCGAGCGCGCGGTCACCGACGAGATCATGTACGAGTTGATGGAGCTCTCCGGTCGGGAGTACGTCGACGTCTACGCCCAGAAACTCAAGGACCCCGTGCCGGCGCCGCTGGCCGCCTGAGCCACCGGCCTGCCGGCTCCGCCCTGCCGGCCCGCTCGGCGGTCAGGGCAGGTGGAGCAGGGCGGGGGCGTGGTGACGGGTGGCGAAGTCGTGCAGGCGGGCGCGGGTCGCCGCGGCGGCCGGTGGGTCGGTCTCGGCCAGCGGGCCGACGGCCAGCGCCAGCGTGATGACCTCGTCGGTCACGTCGGTCATCCGGGCGTAGCTCGCCGCCGCCGAGCGCAGCAGGTTCGCCGCGGTCGAGGCGTCCCCGGCGTGCCGGGCCAGCGTGGCGTCGGCGACCTGACCGGCGGCATCAGCCCACGGCGTCATCCGGGGCGCCCGGCCGAGCAGTTGCCGGACCAGCCGGGCCGCGTCCGCGCCCAGCACCCCGGCGACGTGCCCGACGGCCGGCACCCACTCCGCGAACGGAATCATCCGGGTCCGTTGCCAGTCCTCGTCCAGCTCGGTGAGCAGCGCCATCGCCTCGTCGCGGCGGCCCTGCACCGCCCGGCAGAGGGCGGCGTGTGCCAGGGTGGAACGCAGCACCCGGTGGAAACCGGTGCGCCGCGCCGCGACCAGCGCCTGCTCGACCAGATCCCCACCCGGTCCGTCCGGCCCCGCGGCTTCGTCGGGCCCGACCAGGTCGGCTCCGGCCAGCCCGCGCATCCAACCCGAGACCGCCACGATGTGCAGATCCCACTCCGCTGTCGGCCGTCGGGTCGACTCCGCCGCCATCGCCAGCGCCGCCGACCAGTCGCCCGCGTAGTACGACCGCGCCCACTCGTCGGCGAAGCTGGTGGCAAGGCTGTGCTCGCCGCCCAGGTCGAGGGTGAGCTGCTCGTCGACCAACCGGGCCGAGCCGGCCAGGTCGCCCTCCTCCTGCAACGCCCAGGCCAGGTTCTGCACCGCCCGGCGTCGACTGGTCAGCCGCTCCACCCGGCAGTGCTCGGTCACCTCCGCCAGCTCCGGGAACGCCGATGCGGAGCCGGCCAGGTAGCGCGCCACGGCCAGGGTGATCCGCGCGTTGGCCTGGACCTCGCGCAGCTGGAGCCGCTCGGCGAGGGACGCTGCCGCCCGCGCGGCCGTACACGCCGGCTCGGTCTCGGCGTTGAGCATGTGCACCCGGGCCAGCTCCAGCAGGGCGCCCGCCTTCTCCTGACTGTCCGGTAGGTCGCCGTAGATGCCGATCGCCTGGTCCAGGCAGTGCAGAGTCGCCGACCGGTCGGCCCGACTCCAGGCGGCGGTGGCGAGCAGCGTCCAGGCGCGCGCCGCCCCCGTCCGGTCGCCGCTCGTGGTGAGCCGCTCGGCCAGCCGGGTGAGGGTGTCCGTGCCCCCCGCCACCAGGAAGGCGTCCCCGTCCCGATACAACGCCAGCTGCGCGTCGAACAGCTCCAGCGCCGGGTCCGGCCCGACATCCAGGGCCAGCGCCCGGCCGACCAGCGCGGCGGCGGTGTCCAGCGCGTGCAGCTCGTACGCCCGGCGGGCCGCCTGGTGCAGCGCGGCCCGCGCCGACGGGGCGTAGGGGGCGGTGTCCAGCCCGACCGTCCGGGCGATCTCGTGCGCCGCCCAGCGATGGTTGGCCAGCACCTCGGCCAGGTCGTACTGCCGGCCGTCGGTGAGCTGCGCCATCCAGTCGGCCGTGCGTTGGTGGCGCAGCACCCGCTCGGCCCTGGGCAGCCGCTGGTAGCAGACGTCGCGCACCAGGATGTGCCGGAACCGGTACTCGGACTGGCCGGACATCGTCGACGTGCTCTGCTCGTACACCAGGTCGCGACGTTGCAGGCGGTCCAGCGCGCGCTCGACCCACTCCACCGGCCGTCCCAACGCCATGGCCACCGGCGCGGCCCAGAACACCACGCCCACCACTGCGGCGGCCTGGAGCACGGCCCGGTCGGCCGGGTCCAGCAGGTCGAGCCGGTTGGCGATGACCGCCTGCACGGTGCGGGGCATCTCCGCGCCACCGTCGAGGTCGGGACGGGAGGCCGAACCGACCGCGTCGAGCAGGCCGCCGTCCAGCAGCATCCGGGCGTACTCCTGGGCGTAGAGCGGGTTGCCGTCGGCGAACTCGATCAGCGGGGTACGTGAGCTGGACGGCAGCGTCGCCTGCCCGAGGAGCAGCGAGTAGAGCGTGTCGATGTCGGTGTCGTGCATCGGCGGCACCGAGATGGACATCGCGCCACTGATCGTGCCGGTCCAGGCCGGGTGTCGTTCCCGCAGCTCCGGCCGGGCTGTCGCGACGACCAGCAGCGGTACGCCACGCGCTGACGCGCCCAACTGCTCGACGAAGGCGAGCATCGCCTGGTCGGCCCAGTGCATGTCCTCGAAGACCAGCACGGTCGGGCCGGTGGTCGCCAGGGCGATCAGGAACCGCCGCCAGGCGGCCTCGGTCTCACCGGGGGTGAGTCGTTCGCCGGGTACGCCGATCAGCGGCCCGAGCGCCTCGGCCAGCCGGGTCGCGTGCGGATCGGCGAGCTGCCCCAGCCGGGCCCGCAACCGTTCGCGCAGCGCGGCCGGGCCGTCGACCTCCGGCACGCCCACCCAGGTCTTCACGATGTCCGACAGGGCGGCCCAGGTGACGTTCTCGCCGAACGGCGGGCACTGCCCGACGAGCCAGGTGATCGGCGGGCCGGGCAGGCTGCCGGCGTGCCGGGCCAGTTCGCGCAGCAGCCGGCTCTTGCCCACACCGGCCGGGCCGAACACCGTCACCAACTGGGAGGTCCGTTCGGTCACCATCCGGTGCAGCGCGTTGACCAGCAGACCGCGCTCGTGTTCCCGGTCCACCATCGGGGTCAGCTCGGCGCCGCGCGGGTCACGGTGTGGTCGCACCTGGACGGCCAGCCAGATCCGGCTCACCGCGGACCGGCCGCGCAGGGTGACCGGTGGTTGGTCGGCGTACTCCATCTCGTGTCGGGTGGCCGACCAGGTGCTCTCGTCGACGACGACACCGCCCGGTGGGGCGAACCCCTGGAGGCGGGAGGCCGTGTTGACCACGTCTCCGGTCACGAAGGCCTGCCCACCGTCGCGGGTGGCGGAGAGGTCGACAAGGGCCTCGCCGGTCGCGATGCCGACCCGGAAGCCCAGCGGCGGCTGCGGACCGGCGGGCTGGCGAGCCAGGTTCCGTTGCAGCTCCAGGCCGGCGCGGACGCAGCGCAACGCGTCGTTGTCGGTGGCCACCGGCGCGCCGAACAGCGCCATCGCCGCGTCGCCGATGTACTTCTCGACCACCCCGCCGTACTGGTGCACGATCCGGCGCACGGTGGCGAAGTAGGTCTGTTGCAGACTGCGGGCCTGCTCCGGGTCGGCCCGCTCCGCGTAGCTGGTGAAGTCCACGATGTCGACGAAGAGCACACTGACCTGACGCCGGTCCTCCTGCACCGTGACGACGTGGTCCCGCAGCGGTTGACCGCAGCTGGTGCAGAAGTTGACCTCGGTGCTGTTGGCGTGCCCGCAGTGCGCACAGTTGACCCCGAGCGGCTGGCCACACCCGCCGCAGAAGCGGTCGTCCGGCCCGGCCGCGCGTGCGCAGTGTCCACACTTGAGGTCGATGTTCAGCTCCGTGGGCGAAAGAGGTCAGTATCGCGGCCGGTCCGCCCAGTCGGGTACCCGACGTGCGGACGGGCAACGGCGTCGATCGGTCGGGGTTAGTGTTCCGTACCAGGAAGTTTCATGTCAGGGAGAGTGCCGTGCAGGTACGACTGTCCGCCTCGTGGACCGATCCGGGTGGCACGCAGTGGGCGCCGGGCGACACGATCGACGTCGATGCGGTCACTCTCGCCGAACTGGAGGAGCAGGGCATGGTGGAAGAGCCTGAGGGTCAGTCGGGCGGGTCGGGGGAGACCACGACCACCTCGTCGAGCACGTCCACGGCTGGTAAGCCGACCGATCCGAAGAAGATCGGTCCGGGGCCGGGCGCGCCGCCGGCCGACGGTAAGGAGAACTGATCGTCCGGGTGCGGTCGGCGGGCCGACGGTCCGCCGACCGCACCCGTCGTGCAGCCTCACCCGTTGGCCGCCGCGACCCTGCCCGGCGTCGGCAGCCGTAGCCCCAGGGCCCGGGCGAGCAGGGGAGCGATCAGCCCCAGGGTGGCCAGCACACCCAACCCCGAGATGACCAGCACCCATCGTGGCCCGACCACCGCCAGCAGCGGTGCGCCGACGGCGTAGGCCAGCGCCTCCGCCGCGTACGGAAACATGTAGACGGTGCCGAACACCACGCCGAGCCGTTCGGCTGGCACGTTCTGCTGGATGAGGGTGTCGGCGGCGACGTTGTGCCAGCCCGCGCCGACACCGGCCACCGCCTGACCGGCTATGGCGAGCGCGATCACCGGGCTGAGGCCGGTGACCAGCGTTCCGGCGCCGAGCGCGAGCAGCGCGCCGTAGAGGACCAGGTCCATCCGGATACGTACGCCGGTTCTCGCCAGGCACATCGGACCGAGCACCATGCCGACGCCGTAGGCGGTGCCCAGCAGACCGATCGTGACCTCGGTAGCACCCAGTTCGGCGCGTCCGAGGGGAACGATGGCGAGGTTGTCCAGCGCGGCGAACATCACCATCACCAGGAACCCGACCGAGACCGCACGGACGACGCTGTGCCCTCGGACCACCCGCAGCCCTTCGCGCAGCACCGTGTGCAGTGGCTCGGACCGGCGGGTCGCGCCGGCCGTCGAGAGTGTCCGGACTCCGCCGATCAGCAACGCGGAGAGGACGAAGGTCGCCGCGTCCACGAGCAGCGTGGCGGTCAGCCCGAGGGTCGCCAGCAGGAGGCCGCCGACGGCTGGCCCGGCAGCGAGCCCGATGTTGACGCCGGTTGCGAGTTGCGCGTTCGCCGCCGGCAGTTGTTCGCGTTCGACCAGGCGGGGGAGCAGGCTGCGTCCGGCGGGAGTGAACGCGGTGGCGGCCGTGGTAGCCGCGGTGATCAGCGCCAGCAGAACGGGCAGGGGCGGCGCGAGCAGCGCGACGGCGAGGTACGTCAACGCCTGGGCGGTGTCGCAACCGATCATCAGCCGGCGCTGGTCGAACCGGTCGGCCAGGGCACCGAGCAACGGTCCGAGCAGGCGGGGCACCGTCGACGCCAGCAGCAGCAGGGCGACCGCGCCACCACCGTGCCGGTCGTAGACGGCGATCAGCAGCGCCGTCCGGGCCAGCTGGTCTCCGGTGTACGACACCAGGCGCGCCCACCAGTAGCGACGAAATGCGACATTGCCGCGGAGTAGTGACATGACCGATGGCTCCTCACTGCTGCGGATATGTCGGCACGGGCCCTGGAACAGGGGCGGGCGCGGCAACCTTGTCAGCGCGGTGTGGGGGCCAACAACCGCTCTTCAGTCAGTGATTCATGTCGATTTGTCCTATTTTGTTCCATCGCTCTACGCCATAGCGTCCTTGGCAAGACAGGCACGGCAGGCACCACACATCGACCAGGGGGACGACATGGCGACCACGACGACGACCACCACGACCGCGAGCGGCTGGGCCGGACCGGGTATCTGGGCCGGACCGGGCTTCTGGGCCGGACCGGGCTTCTGGGCGGGCCCTGGCTACCAGTCGGCCGCGACCCGTTGGCCGGGCGCGACCCGCTGAGCCCGACCCGCTGAACCGCGAGAACGGTGACGCCGGCTGCCACTGGCAGCCGGCGCAGCCGTGCGTACGGACGGGGGAGCGGGTGGCGGGTGGCGGGTGGCGGGTGTCCAGATCGGATGACCGACCGGCGACGAACCGGGCGGGCCGGTCGGTCAGCGGTCGGCCATGCCGGCGCGGCGGCGCAGCGCGGCCACGTCGGTCACCACGATCCGGCGGCCCTCGGTACGCAGCCAGCCCCGGCTGGCGAACGAGCCGATAGCCTGGTTGACGCTCTGCCGGGAACCACCGGCCATCTCGGCCAGTTGGCTCTGGTTGAGCTCGATCGTGATCATCGGTGCCTGGCTCTCGCCGGCCAACCGGACCAGCGTCTTCGCCACGCGACCGGGCAGGTCGAGGAAGACGTGGTCGGCGTTCTGCTCGGTGAGCCGGCGGATCAGCCCGCCCAGCGAGCGCATCACCGCGTCCAGGATGCGTGGGTTGGAGTGCACCAACTCCATGAACGCGCCCCGCGAGAGAGCGAGCGCCGCGCAGTCCTCGATGGCCTCGGCCGAGGCCGACCGGGTGGACGCGTCGAGCAGGGAGACCTCACCGAGCACGTCCGGTGGACGGATAACCGACAGCACGGCCCGCTCGCCGGTGGGTGCGGTGCGAAAGACCGCCACCGCGCCGCGGCGCAGGACGATCAGCGACTCGCCGGGGTCGTTCTCCACGAAGAGCAGTTGGCCCTTGCGGTAGGTGCGCGGAACGGCGGCGGCGATGACGCGCTGCCGCACCTCGGGCTCCAGCCCGGCGAACATCTCAACACCCGTGAGCGCGTCACCCGGCTCCGGCAGGCGAACCTCCACGGCCCAACCCCTCCCCCGGTCATGGACCACAACTCGCTCACCGGGCGAACCTGATGGGCCCCGACAAGGTGAACTGACACCGAGTCGGCGTCCGGTAGCGGTACACATCAGATCATGACGGTCCGGTCGCTTGCTGTACACCCCTCGAAGCACTTCCGTGACCGTCACGAGCTGCGACGTGCCGTTCACGAGGTGTTGCCGCGGCTCGGTCGACCTCGGGGAGGCCCCCGCCTGGCGCGGCCGTGCGGTGGTGGGCGAGGATGCCCGGAATGGTCTACCGCTACTTCTACGACTGCGAGTTCATCGAGGACGGCACGACCGTCGACCTCGTCTCGATCGGTGTCGTCGACGAGTACGGCCGTGAGTTCTACGCGGTCTCCACCGAGTTCGACGACTCCCGCGCCGTGCCCTGGGTCCGACGCAACGTGCTGGACAAGCTGCCCTCCCCGGCGGACCGGGCCTGGCGCTCGCGGGAGCGCATCCGCGACGACCTGTACGACTTCCTGGTCGAGCCGATCCGGGACCGGCCGGGGGAGCAGCTGGAGCTGTGGGCCTGGTTCGCCGCGTACGACCACGTGGTGCTCGCCCAGCTCTGGGGTGCGATGCCGGCGCTGCCGCGGGAAATTCCCCGCTACACCAAGGAGCTGCGGCAGCTCTGGGACGACCGGGGCCGGCCGCCCCTGCCGGACGCGGACGCGGCCCGGCACGACGCGCTGGTCGATGCCCGACACAACCTGGCCCGCTGGCGGGCGATGACCGCCCGTTGAGTGGTGGCCGCGCCGCCGTAGGTTTGACCGGTTCTGTCCCGGGCAACGGTTCGACCAGCCGAGCCGAGGGAGATTGCCATGAGCGACCAGCCGAGCAACGCCGCGGAGGCACGCGCCCGGGTCACCGGCCTGGCCCGGGCCGCGCGGATCTGCATGCTCACCACCACTGCTCTGGACGGGCGGCAGGTGAGTCGACCGATGGGGCTCCAGGAGGCCGAGTTCGACGGCGATTTGTGGTTCTTCGCCTACGCCGACTCGGCCAAGGTCCGCCAGATCCGGGTGAACCCGGAGGTCAACGTCGCCTTCTCCGACCAGAAGCACAACGCGTGGGTGTCGATCTCCGGCACCGCTACCGAGGGGTTCGACCGGGCCCGGGCCGAGCGGCTGTGGAACCCGCTGCTCAGGGCGTGGTTCCCCGACGGGCTGGACACCTCCGGTCTCACGCTGATCAAGGTGCACGCCAGCTCCGCCGAGTACTGGGACTCGCCGAACAGCACCGTGGTGAACCTGCTCGGCTACGCGAAGGCGGCGGTCACCGGCCGGCCACCGAAGGCCGGCGAGAACCACGAGGTGACCTACTGACCGGGGGCTGGTGCCCGGGGCGCGCTGTCGTCGTACTGGCGGGCCGACTACAGTTCGCAGTGACGGCCCGCCCCGGGCCGGCAACGGCGCCGATGGTCTGACCTGACACATATCCTGGGGCATATCGGGCTTTACCTGATGCTCCAGGAGGATGAGCGGATCATGCGTATCGGCGTGCTCACCGGCGGCGGCGACTGCCCCGGTCTCAACGCGGTCATCCGGGCGGTGGTCCGCAAGGGCGTCGCCACTTACGGTCACGAGTTCGTGGGCTTCCGGGATGGCTGGAAGGGCCCGCTGGAGGGTCTGTCCCGCCCCCTGGGTATCGCCGACGTCCGCGGCATTCTGCCCCGCGGCGGCACCATCCTCGGCTCGTCCCGGACCAACCCCTTCAAGATCGAGAACGGCGTCGAGCGGATCAAGGACAACCTCGCCGCCCAGGGCGTGGACGCGCTGATCGCGATCGGCGGTGAGGACACCCTCGGCGTGGCCACCAAGCTCTACGAGCTGGGCGTGCACGTCGTCGGCGTGCCGAAGACGATCGACAACGACCTCGGCGCCACCGACTACACCTTCGGCTTCGACACCGCTGTCAACATCGCGATGGAGGCCATCGACCGCCTGCACACCACCGCGGAGAGCCACCACCGCACCCTGGTCGTCGAGGTGATGGGCCGGCACGCCGGCTGGATCGCCCTGCACGCCGGCCTGGCCGGCGGCGCCAACGTGATCCTGCTGCCCGAGCGCCAGTTCGACGTCGAGCAGGTGGCCGGCTACGTCGAGAAGCGCTTCCAGCACCAATACGCCCCGATCGTCGTGGTCGCCGAGGGCGCCCAGCCGCTCGACGGCCAGATGGTCCTCGCCAACCAGGAACTCGACTCGTTCGGTCACGTCCGCCTCGGCGGCATCGGCCAGTGGCTCGCCGAGCAGCTGGAGGCCAAGACCGGCAAGGAGGCCCGCACCGTGGTGCTGGGCCACATCCAGCGCGGTGGCACCCCGACCGCCTTCGACCGGGTGCTCGCCACCCGCCTCGGCCTGCAGGCCATCGACGCCGTCAACGACGGCGACTGGGGCAAGATGGTCGCGATGCAGAGCACCGACATCGTCCGGGTGCCCCTCGCCGAGGCCACCCGCGAGCTGAAGACCGTGCCGCTGGAGCGGTACGCCGAGGCCGAGGTCTTCTTCGGCAGCTGATCGATGGTCGGCGGCGCGGCGGGCCCACGGGTCCGCCGCGCCGCGACCCGATGCGAGGGGGTACGGGCCGACATGTCAGCCGGAGTGCACACGGTCGCGGTGATCGGCGCGGGCAAGATCGGTGAGCTGATGCTCTCCGGGTTGCTGCGCTCGGGATGGCCGGTGGACCGGCTGTTGGCCACCGCCCGCCGGCCCGCTCGCGCCGAGGAGCTGACCGCCCGCTACGGCGTACGGGTGGTCGACAACCTGACAGCTGTGGACGAGGCGGCGGTGCTCGCGGTCTCGGTCAAGCCGCAGGACGCCGCCGCGCTCCTCGACGAGATCGGCCCGAAGGTGCCGGCCGACAAGCTCGTCATCTCGCTCTGCGCCGGTCTGCCCACCAGCTTCTTCAGCCGCCGGTTGCCCGACGGCACCCCTGTGGTGCGGGTGATGACCAACACCCCGGCGCTGGTCGACGAGGCGATGACCGCGATCTCCGCCGGCGCGCACGCCACCGGGGCGCACCTGACGCTGGCCGAGGAGATGTTCAAGCCGCTCGGCCAGACGATCCGGGTGCCCGAGTCGCAGCAGGACGCGGTCACCGCGCTCTCCGGCTCCGGCCCGGCCTACTTCTACCTGCTGGTCGAGGCCATGATCGACGCGGGGATCCTGCTCGGGCTGCCCCGCCAGGTGGCGCACGAGCTGATCGTGCAGACTGCGATCGGGTCGGCCGTGATGCTGCGCGACTCCGGCGAACACCCGGTCAAGCTGCGCGAGGCGGTCACCTCACCGGCCGGCACCACCATCTCCGCGATTCGTGAGCTGGAGAATCACGGCGTACGCGCGGCGCTGCTCGCCGCGCTGGAGGCCGCCCGGGATCGCGCCCGCGAGCTGGCGGCACAGGCCGACTGAGCGGTCGGGGCGCGTCGCGGGGCCAAGCGTGCCGCATACTGGCCCGGTGTTCACACTTGCCCAGGCCCGGCACCTGGTGGCCACCCTGCAACCGCGCGTCGACGAGTTGATCCGGGTCCGGGCCGACCTGGCCGAGTTGCGCGCTGACCTGGCCGACCACGGCGTGAGCGCGCTCGGCGGGCTGGCCGAGGTCAAGGCGCTGGAGGCTCGGCTGCACGCCGTCGTCGACGAGCTGCACCAGCACGACATCCAGGTCAAGGGCATCGCCCCCGTGCTGCTCGACTTTCCCGGCGAGCGGGCCGGCCGCGCCGTGCTCTGGTGCTGGCTGGAGGGCGACTCCGACGTGCGCTGGTACCACCGCGCCGAGTGCGGCTTCGCCGGCCGCCGCCCCCTCTGACTCAGCCTGCCGCGGACGTCGGCAGGACCGGGTCGCGGGCCTCGGTCACCGCGAACACCACCACGTTGTCGACGTAGTGGCTCCGCCGCCGGTCGAAGTCGCCCCCGCAGGTGACCAGGCGCAGCTCCGCCCCGGGCGTCGGACCGTAGACCACTGCTGTCGGAAACTGGTCCTTGCGGGTACGCAGCGACCCGGTCACCCGGAACGGCAACCGCTGCCCGCCGCGCCACACCTCCACGAGGTCCCCGGGCCGTAGCTCGCCGAGCCGGGCGAAGACCGCCGGGCCGCGTCGTGAGTCCAGATGCCCGGCGAGTACGGCCGGGCCGGTGTCGCCCGGGGCCGGGCCGCCGCCGTACCAGCCAGCTGTGTGGAAGTCGGTCGGCGGGATCAGCGCGCCGGCGCGGTCCAGACCCAGCACGGTGAGCGGTGAGTCGACGTCGATGCGCGGTACGCGTACCCGCGTGGGTGGACCGTGTGGCGTGGGCGCGGCGGCCACCGACGGGCAGTCGTCGCCGCAGCCGGGGTGCCAGCGCGCCATCGGCGGTGGCGGGCCGGTGGCGGCCAGCCCGACCCCGGTGCCGACGGCCAGGCAGACCGCCGCGCCGGCCGCGACCAGCGCGGCCAGCGGTATCCGGCGGTCACGGTGCCGCCGGATCGACGGGTCCGGCCCGGCGCTCACCAGGTGGTGCGCCGCCGCCGACGCCAGAGCAGCAGGACCACCGCGCCGGCCGCCGCGGCCAGACCGCCGGCCACCAGTGGGTACGCGTCGAGCCCGGCCCCGGCGGTGCCACCGGCGCCGGTGTCCACCCCGCCGGCCGGGACGACGGTGCCGCCCTCGGCGTCGCGGCGCAGCTCGGCGGTGAGCCCGCCCTGTTTCGCGTCGAGTACCAGCAGCGAGTAGACCGCGCCGCCGGTGAGCCGCACCTCGGCGTCGGTGCTCGGCCCGCCGGCACCCGTCAGCTTCAGCCGCCAACTGCCCGGCTCGACCTGCTGGTAGTCGGTAGTGGTGGCGAACTGCACTCCGTCGGCGATCATCGGGCCGTCGGCGGCGGCCACGTCGAGCACCGGGGTCCGCACCGACGCCTGCACGACCCGCACCTTGGCGCGCCCGTCGGTGGGGGCGCTGAGATCGTCGTTGAGCACCCGCAGGCCGAGGTCGGCGTGCCGGCCGACACCGGCCACAGTGAAGGCGTCGCCGCTGGTCACCGCGACCTCGGTGGTCAGCACCGGGGGGTCGCTGGCGGGGGCGCCGGCCTCGCGCATGGCCACCGCGTACCGGCCCGGCGCGAGTTCGAGGTAGTCGGAGACCACGCCGTAACCGACACCGGGAAAGACCTGCGGCTTCGCCGCGCCCGGCGCGGCCAGGTAGACGTCCACCGCCGGGGTGTCCGGGGAGAGGTGCGCGAGCCGGACGTATCCGACGGTGTCCGCGCCGGCCGCGGCGTTGGCCGGAATCGGAATGGCGGCGGTGGCGAGGGCGGTGCCGAGCAGGAGCGCGCCGGAGCCGGCCAGAAGCCGGCGGGGCACGGTACGGAGCGTGTGCATGTCGCCTCCGGGGCACGTTCGGTGAGCGGGCAGCAACCCAGAGAACAGGGTCCCGTTAACAGGACTGTGGCGCAAGTTGCCACAACGATGTTTTTGCCGGCCGTCGCCACCGATCGCGGAGGGAGCCCTGCGTCTGCGGTTACGGGGCCGTCGCGGACCGCCGTGGTCGCCTATTCTCGGGCGATGCGGGATCGCCGGGTGGCGCTGGCGTGGGCGGCCTTCGTCGTCGTCGCGCTGGTGTCCGGTGTGCTCGTCCTGCATCGGCCGGATCGCCTCTCCGACCTGCACATCTACTACGGCGCGCTGTCCGACCTGCGCGCCGGCAAGCCGCTGTACGGATATGTCGCGGAGAACGGCGGTCCGTTCACCTATCCGCCGTTCGCCGCCCTCGTGCTGTGGCCGATCACCGCCGTCAGCGAGGGCGTACTCCAGGGGATCTGGCTGGTGACGACGTGCGCCGCGGTCGTCGCCATCGCCGGGTCGGTCGGTGTCGCGCTGACCACCCGACGATCTCGGCGCCCGCTCGTCGTGGCGCTGGCGGCCACCATGCTGATGCTCTCCGCGCCGGTGCAGAGCAACCTGCGCTTCGGGCAGGTCAGCATCTTCATCGTGCTGATGGCCCTGCTCGACGGGCTGGGCGTCGTCCCACCCCGACTGCGCGGGACGCTGGTCGGGGTGGCCGCGGCGATCAAGCTCACCCCGCTGCTGTTCGTGGTCTACTTCCTCGCCGTCGGGCGCTACCGTGACGCCGGCCGGTCGGCGGCCACCTTCGTGGCCTGCGCGGGGCTCGCCGCGATCGTGTTGCCCCAGGAGAGCTGGGCCTACTGGACCGAGACCGTGCGACAGACCTCGCGCATCGGCAATCTGTCCTCGTTGGGCAACCAGTCCCTGCACGGAATGTTGCTGCGCGTCGGCGTCGACGAGACGGCGCTGCCAGTGCTCTGGGCCGGCATGGTGGCACTGACCTGCGCGGCGGCACTGCTGCGGGCCCGACAGTTGACGAGGCAGGGTCGCCCCGGGCACGCCGCCGTGCTCGTCGGCTGCGCCACAGTGGCCGCGTCCCCGGTGTCCTGGACCCACCACCAGGTGTGGCCGGTGCTCGCCGCGATGCTGCTGATCGGCGCGTCCGGCGTCACCCAGCGGGCCGCCGGCGCGGCGCTGCTCGCCGCCATGGTCGTCTCGTTGGGCGCGGTGCTCAGCCCCGTCTCGACGCGGCCGGGGGTGCAGTTCCTCTTCGAGAACGCCCGTGCCGTCGGGGTCTGCCTCCTGTGCCTTGTCGGCTTCGGCGGTGTCGCCATCGCCGCCCAGAGACGACCGGCCGCCGGCCGTGCCTGGCTCCGGGTGGGCGTCACCGCCTCGGTGGCGGTCGCGTTCTTCGCCGTGCAGCCGCTGCCGGCCGGGGCCGACCCCACCTTCAAGGCGTACAGCCTCGACGACGTGGTCAACCCGCGATACTTCTTCGTCTGCCGTGGCCCGGCCGAATGCGCCGAATACGCCACCGACGCGCCCGTCACCTTCGGCACCCGGGCCGAGAAGACCAAGGTCCGGGTCAACGGCGTGGTTTCCCCGCAGGTGACCCGCCTGGAGTACTACTCCGCCCCGGGTGGGGCACCCCGGGCCATCCCGCTGCTCGCCGCGTACCCGGGTTTGCGTACCTTCTCGTTCCGGTCCGCGACGATGGCCCACGGCCGGCTCGTCGCGTACGCCTCGGACGGGCGGCCGATCGTCAGCTACGACGACGAACTCGCCGCCGCCCTCCGCACCACCACCCGGTAGGCGATCGCGGGGAGGACGGCGGCCTTGCTCAGCGGGTGGCGGCGGCCACGGCGGCGCGCACCTTCGCGGCGTCGCCCGGGGCCGGGTGCTCCCAGTCAGTCGGGCTGGCCGAGTAGAGCGTGCCGTACGCCGGGGTGTCCGGCTGGTAGCGCCACCCCTCGGCCAGCGGGCCGACGTCCACCGCGTCGTAGCCGATCCGGTCCAGGAAGGCGGTCACCTCGGCCTTCGCGGCGGCGTCGTCACCGGCGATCGCGAGGGCGCTGCGGTCGGCGGCGCCGGTCGGGCGGGGGAGCGCGGCCAGACCCTTGAAGTTGATGTTGTTGAAGACCTTGACCACCCGCGAGTCCGGCAGGCGGCGCTGGAGTAGCTCACTGCTGGTGGTCTCGCCGGAGTCCAACTCCGGGAAGGTGCCATCGCGCTGCGCGTAGTAGTTGTTGGTGTCGATGACGACCTTGCCGGCCAGCGGTTCCACGGGCACCGCGCGGTACGCCTTCAGCGGCACGCTGACGACCACCAGGTCACCGACCTGTGCCGCGTCCTGCGTGGTGCCGGCGCTGGCGTGCTCGCCCAGGGTTTCCACCAGGTCGGTGAGGGTCTCCGGGCCCCGCGAGTTGCTCAGCACCACGTCGTAGCCGGCGTCGACCGCCAGCCGGGCCAGGGTGCCGCCGATGTTGCCACTGCCGATCAGTCCCACAGTTGTCATGCTCGTTCCCAACCTCGTTCACCCACGACGCATTCCCGACCAGAATGGTGGGTTATTCCGCTTGCCCGCTGCCGGGTAGTGGCGCAGGCTGCTCGCGACCTTCGCCGTCGCGGCGGGCGCCTGGTTGCGCCGCGAGCCCGCCCTCCACAACGTACTGCTCACGCGGGTCGCCGACCGGCTCTCCGGGACGTGCCACTCTCCGGTGACGAGCGGTTCGGGCGAGCGGTCGACGGCGGGGCGACGGTCGTCCTGCGGCACCGGTGCCGTGGAGCGCTCGGGGCCGTCAGGAGGTGGGGAGGGCCTTCTCGACGGCTACGCGCAGGTCGTCGGAGTCGGGCTCGACAGTGGGGGCGAAGCGGGCGGCGACCGAGCCGTCCGGGGCCACCAGGAACTTCTCGAAGTTCCAGCGCACGTCTCCGGTGTGCCCGTCGGTGTCCGGTGTGCCGACGAGCGCGGCGTAGAGCGGGTGCCGGTCGGGGCCGTTGACGTCGACCTTCTCGGTCAGCGGGAAAGTGACACCGTAGTTGACCTGGCAGAAGTCGCTGATCTCGGCGGCGCTGCCCGGCTCCTGCCCGGCGAACTGGTTGCACGGCACCCCGAGCACCACCAGGCCACGGTCGGCGTAGGAGTCGGCGAGCGTCTGGAGGCCGGCGTACTGCGGGGTGAGGCCACAGCGCGAGGCCACGTTGACGACCAGCAACGCCTTGCCGCGGTAGCGGGCCAGGTCGGCGGGGCCGCCGTTGAGGGCGTCGATCGGGATGTCGAAGACGGTCATGGGCCGAGGCTACGCGCCGGCCCCCGGCGTCCACCCGGGGTGGGCGCAGCGTGTGCACTCCGTGCACCAGGAGAAATCGAAACATTCACATCTTGACGAACTGATGACGCCGTGAGTACCGTCTCACCATCTCTTTTGGAAAGTTTCCTAACAGTTCGGGAGACGCCTCATGAAAAGATCGCTCCGCCGGGCCCTCTGGGCCGGTGCCGTGGTCGCCGTGACCGTCGCAGCGGTGCCGGTGACCACCGCGTTCGGCGCCGGCACGGTCACCACCACCTTCACCAAGGCGCAGGACTGGGGGACCGGTCACGAGACGAGGGTGACCGTCACCAACGGTTCGAGCGCCACGGTCACCACCTGGCGCATCGAGTTCGACCTGCCGTCGGGCACCACCATCAGCAGCGCGTGGGACGCCGACGTCACCAGCAGCGGCAACCACTACGTCGCGGTCAAGAAGAGCTGGGCCGGCGGCATCGCCCCCGGCGCCTCGTTCAGCTGGGGCTACAACGGCAGCGGCGCCTACAAGGCACCGCTGAACTGCACCATCAACGGTGCCGCGTGCGGCGGCGGGACGACCCCGCCGACCACCACTCCGCCGACCACGACCCCACCGACGACGACGCCGCCCACCACCCCTCCGCCCACCACGCCACCGCCGACCACCAACCCGCCGAACCCGGGTGGCAAGAAGATCGTCGGCTACTTCGCCGAGTGGGGCGTCTACGGGCGCAATTACCACGTCAAGAACATCCAGACCAGCGGCTCGGCCGCCAAGCTGACCCACATCCTGTACGCCTTCGGCAACACCACCGGCGGTCGTTGCGCCATCGGTGACAGCTACGCCGACTACGAGAAGGCGTACACCGCGGCGGAGAGCGTGGACGGCGTCGCCGACACGTGGGACCAGCCGCTGCGCGGCAGCTTCAACCAGCTGCGCAAGCTCAAGCAGCTGAACCCGCACCTCAAGGTGATCTGGTCGTTCGGTGGCTGGACCTGGTCCGGCGGTTTCACCCAGGCCGCGCAGAACCCGGCCGCGTTCGCCGAGAGCTGCTACAACCTGGTCGAGGACCCGCGCTGGGCGGACGTCTTCGACGGCATCGACGTCGACTGGGAATACCCCAACGCCTGCGGTCTGAGCTGTGACAGCAGCGGCCCGAACGCCTTCAAGAACGTGATCAGCGCGTTGCGGTCGAAGTTCGGGTCCAGTGCCCTGGTCACCGCCGCCATCACCGCGGACGGCAGCAACGGCGGCAAGATCGACGCCACCGACTACGCCGGTGCCATCGGCAACCTCAACTGGCTGATGCCGATGACCTACGACTACTTCGGCGCATTCGCCGCCCAGGGTCCGACGGCACCGCACTCACCGCTCACCTCGTACACCGGCATCCCGCAGCAGGGCTTCAACTCCGACGCGGCGATCCAGAAGCTCAAGAGCAAGGGCGTCCCGGCCAACAAGCTGCTGCTCGGCATCGGCTTCTACGGTCGGGGCTGGACCGGTGTCACCCAGGCCGCTCCGGGTGGCAGCGCCACCGGCGCGGCGCCGGGCACCTACGAGGCCGGCATCGAGGACTACAAGGTCCTCAAGAACACCTGCCCGGCCACCGGCACGATCGCCGGCACCGCGTACGCCAAGTGCGGCAGCAACTGGTGGAGCTACGACACCCCGTCGACCATCAACGGCAAGATGACGTACGCGAACAACCAGGGCCTCGGTGGCGCGTTCTTCTGGGAGCTCTCCGGTGACACGAGCAACGGCGAGCTCATCGGCGCCATCAAGGGCGGTCTCGGCTGAGCCGAGGGCCGACGCACCACCCACACGGCGGGAAGGGGCCCGCACCGTCCCTTCCCGCCCGTGACACAGCGGCCCGGTCGACGCCCAGCGTCGGCCGGGCCGCCGCCGTTGGGCTCGGTCAGTTGGATGTGGCAGACTCGCGGCTCGGCACGTCTCGATCTCACCGCCGACGGAGGTGATCATGCGCCCGACCCACCGCAGGCTGGCGGCGACCGCCGCCGGGCTGGTGCTGCTGCCGGTTGCCCTGGTCGGCTGCGGAATCGGCGACAAGGACGAGGAGAAGTCCGCCGCCAAGCCGGCCCGAGCCCCCGCCGAGGAGGCCGCCACCCGCTCCCGTGAGCGCGTGCAGGCGTACCTCGACGCGATGGCGGCCAAGGACGTCGCCGCCGGCCGCAGCCAGCTCTGCGCTCTGCTGCACGACGGCTTCGACCTGGGTGCCACCGGCCCCAACGGTGACTTCGCCGACCACTTCCAGGTGCCGGAGGCGGCCATCACCGACGTCCGGTCCGGTCCGCTCGGGCAGGAGGTCCGCGTCTCGGTCTCGGTCGCCGTCGGCAAGCGCACCGTCACCCGGCCGCTGGTCTTCACCGTCACCCGCGACGGCAGCGACTGGTGCATCGCCGCCGAAGCGCCGGGCGCGCCGGTCGCCCCGACGCCGACCGGCGTCGCCCCCACCCCCGCGTCCTGACCAGCGCCCGGCAGATTGATCTCCCATCTGCCGGAACCGTCCCCCTCGCCGCCCGGCCACCCCGACCGTCGCCGTACGCTTTCTGTCATGCGCCATGAGTGGCATCAGCTGAGCCATCCCGCGGTGGGCAGCCCGGGCCTACAGACCAGCCGACCGACCGTCGACTCCGCCGAGGACGCCGCGCTCGGTCTGGACCGTTGGCGGGAGCTGCCCCGCGAGCAGGTCCCGCCGTGGTCCGACCCGGCGGCAGTGGCAGCGGTCTGCAAGGTCCTCGACACCGTGCCGTCGGTCGTCGCGCCCTACGAGGTGGACCAGCTCCGGCAGAAGCTCGCCCTGGTCTGCGAGGGCAAGGCGTTCCTGTTGCAGGGCGGTGACTGCGCCGAGACGTTCGTGGACAACACCGAGAGCCACCTGTTGGCAAACGCCCGCACCCTGCTCCAGATGGCGATCGTGCTCACCTACGGCGCGTCGCTGCCGGTGGTCAAGGTCGCCCGGGTCGCCGGGCAGTACACGAAGCCCCGCTCGCTGCCGACCGACGCCCGCGGTCTGCCCGCGTACCGCGGCGACATGATCAACTCGCTGGAGGCCGACCCGGCCGCCCGGGTCGCCGATCCGCAGCGCATGATCCGGGCGTACGCCAACTCGGCGGCGGCGATGAACATGCTCCGGGCGTACCTCGCCGGAGGGCTCGCCGACCTGCACGCCGTGCACGACTGGAACAAGGGCTTCGTGAAGAACTCTCCGGCGGGGGAGCGTTACGAGGCGATCGCCCGGGAGATCGACAGGGCGCTGGCCTTCATCCGGGCCTGCGGCATGACCGACGACGAGGCGCTGCGCACCGTCACGCTCTACTGCTCCCACGAGGCCCTCGCCCTGGAGTACGACCGGGCGCTCACCCGGGTCTCCGACCGTCGGGCGTACGGGCTCTCCGGGCACTTCCTCTGGATCGGCGAGCGCACCCGGCAGATCAGCGGGGCGCACATCGACTTCATCTCCCGGATCGCCAACCCGATCGGGGTCAAGCTCGGCCCGACCACCTCCCCGGACGAGGCGATCGAGTTGTGCGAGAAGCTCAACCCGGACAACATCCCCGGCCGGCTCACCCTGATCAGCCGGATGGGCAACCATCGGGTACGCGACGCGCTGCCGCCGATCGTCGCCAAGGTCACCGCCGCCGGGGCCAAGGTTGTCTGGCAGTGCGACCCGATGCACGGCAACACGCACGAGTCGTCCAACGGCTACAAGACCCGGCACTTCGACCGCATCGTCGACGAGGTGCTCGGCTACTTCGAGGTGCACCGGGGGCTGGACACCCACCCCGGTGGCCTGCACGTCGAGTTGACCGGCGAGGACGTCACCGAGTGCCTCGGCGGCGCCCAGGGGATCGAGGACCTCGACCTGCCCGACCGGTACGAGACCGCCTGCGACCCACGACTGAACACCCAGCAGTCGTTGGAGTTGGCGTTCCTCGTAGCGGAGATGCTGCGTGGCTGAGCTTGCGCGCCCCGCAGTCGCCAGCCGAGAGGATGACAGTGCCTGATCTGTTCGTGGACCTGCGGTCCGACACGGTGACCCGACCCACCGCCGGGATGCGGGAGGCGATGGCCACCGCCGAGGTCGGTGACGACGTCTACGGCGAGGACCCGAGCGTCAACGCGTTGGAGGCCGAGGTCGCCGCGCTGTTCGGGCACGAGGCGGCGCTGTTCGCCCCGAGTGGGTCGATGGCGAACCAGATCGCCCTGCAACTGCTGGTGTCGCCCGGCGACGAGTTGCTCTGCGACGCCGACGCGCACGTGGTCACGTACGAGATCGGCGCCGCGGCCGCGTACGGCGGGATCTCCTCGCGGACCTGGCCCGCGGTGGGCGCGGACATCGACCCGGAGGTGGTGGCCGGGATGATCCGGCCGGACGGCTACTTCGCCGTCCCCACCCGCGCGATCGCCGTCGAGCAGACCCACAACCGGGGCGGTGGCGGTGTGATTCCGCTGGCGACCCTGCGGGATCTGCGCGGGGTCGCCGACGAGGCGGGCGTCGCGCTGCACTGTGACGGCGCCCGGATCTGGCACGCGCACGTCGCCGACCGGGTGCCGCTGGTCGAGTACGGCCGGCTCTTCGACACGCTGTCGGTGTGCCTCTCGAAGGGTCTCGGCGCGCCGGTCGGTTCGCTGGTGGTGGGCAGCGCGGAGAAGATCGAACGTGCCCGGCTGATCCGCAAGCGGATGGGCGGTGGCATGCGCCAGGCCGGCATTCTCGCCGCCGCCGGTCGCTACGCGCTCGCGCAGCACATCGACCGGCTGGCCGACGACCACGCGAAGGCGGCCCGGCTCGCCGAGGCGGTTGCGCCGTTCGGTGTGCTGGCCACCACGGTCCGTACGAATCTGGTCGCGCTGGATCTCACCAAGCACCCACTGGACGCGCGGGCCCTGGCCGCAGCGGCGCGGGCCGAGGGCGTACTGATCTCGGTGCTCGGCCCCCGTACCGCCCGCCTGGTCACCCACCTGGGCGTCAGCGACGCGGACATCGACCGCGCCCTGACAGCCCTACCCCGAATCCTCGCCGCCCCCTAGACCCCACCCCACCCCGACCGGGCCCGTCCACCCCACCGCCCGCCTCCGTTGATCATGAAGTTATTGCCGCTCGGATCGGCGTGTCATGGCAATAACTTCATGATCAACGAGGCGAGTCGGGGACGCCGGGAGGAGGAGCGCGCAAGGGGTGTGGTTCAGGGGTGGGACAGGCGGGTGAGGGTGGTGATGTCGGCGGCGTGGCCTACATGCTTCTCGCTGGGGGTTTCCACGACGATCGGGACGCCGGCGGTCGCTGGGTGGGCCATCAGCTCGGCGAAGGCGGGCTCGCCGATGCTGCCCTTGCCGATGTTCTCGTGCCGATCCCGGGTGGAACCGCACAGGTCCTTCGAGTCGTTGGCGTGAACCAGCCGCAGCCGGTCCGCACCGACGGTGGCCACCAGGGTGTCCAGGGTCGCCGTCATGCCGCCCTCGGCCGCCAGGTCGTGGCCGGCCGCCCAGGCGTGGCAGGTGTCGAAGCAGACCCCGAGCATGGGGTGCCCGTCCACCGCGTCCAGGTAGGGCCCGAGCTGCTCCACCCGGGAGGCCAGTGACCGGCCACCGCCGGCGCTCGGCTCGACCAGCAACATCGGCCCGCCGGCGTCGGCAGTCCGGTCGAGCAGCGGCAGCAACACCTCGCGGACCTGTCGCATCGCCCCTTCGGCGTGCCCCTCGTCCACCGAACTGCCCGCGTGGAACACCACCCCGCGCGCGCCGATCGCCACACCCCGGCGCAGCGCGTGCGCCAGCGTCTCGGCCGACTTCTCGACAGTGGCCGGGGTGGGCGAGCCCAGGTTGACCAGCAGCGCGGCGTGGATGAACGCGGGAATGCCCCGCTCGGCGCAACCGTCGCGGAACAGCGCGTCCTGCACCGGGTCGCCGGCGGGCAGTGCCCAGCCTCGCGAGTTGGAGACGTAGACCTGCACCACCTGCGCACCGGTCGCGTCGGCGTACGGCAGGGCAGCCTTCGCCAGCCCACCCGAGGTCGGAGTGTGCGCGCCCACCGGCCGCACGGAGATCGTCGGCATCAGAAGCACGTCAGGGTGACCGGGGTGCCGGGTGCCACCTGCGAATTCTCGCCCGGGATCTGGATCCGGACCACGGCGTTCGGGTTGATCGCCATCGTCACCGGGAAGCCCTGGCCCTCCAACGCCTGCTTGGCCTGCTGGCAGGGCAGGTCGATCACCCGCGGCATGGCGACCAGCGGTGGCCCCTTGCTGACGTCCAGCTTGACCTCGGTGCCCTTCTCCACGCCGGCGCCATCGGCCGGGCTCTGCCCGAGGACCTCGTCCCTCGGCTTGTCGGAGTCCTTGTAGGTCTCCTTGAGCACCAGGTTGAGCTGGGCCAGGGCCGTGCGGGCGTCGGTGAGGCTCTTGCCGACCAGGTTCGGCACCGTCACCGGCGCCCTGCCCCGGCTCAGAATGAGGGTGACCTTCGCGCCGGGTTTGACCTCGGTGCCCACCTTGGGGGAGCTGTCCACCACGACCCCGGCCGGCAGGCTGTCGTCGTAACGGGGGGTGCCTTTGGCCACCACCAGCTTCACGTTGAGCAGGTCCGCCTCGGCGAGCTCGAACTCCTTGCCGATCACATCCGGTACGGGGAAACGCTCCGGGCCGAGAGAGAGGGTCAGAGTGACAGTGCCACCCTTGACGATCTTGGCAGCGGACGCCGGGCTCTGCTCCAGCACGCTGTCCTTCGGGGCCTTCTCGTCGAAGCGCGGCTCAGCGTACGTGAGGAGAAGCCCGGAGCGGTCGGCCCGCGCCTGCGCCTCGGCCTTGCTCAGGCTCACCAGCTGCGGCGCGTCCGTGTAGCGGCCGACGCCGAACCACCAACCCCCGATCGCGGCCACCAGGCCCAGCGTCACCACCACGGCAGCGACGGCCAGCCGGCCACGGGGGTTGCCCAGCGCCGCCCTGCGCAGCGCGGCGAGCCGGGCGCCCAGGCCCTCCGCCGGCTCCGGGGCGGCCCGACGTCGCCCCGGACCCTGGCTGCTGGCCCCCTCGGGCAGTCGTGCCCACGACGGGCGGTTGGGCGGCTGGACCGTCGCGACCATCATGGTCGGCTGGGAGAGCGACGGTTCGTCGCTGACCGGGCGGAGTACGGCGGTGTGGCTGTTGGCGTCGCCCAGACGATCCCGGGCCACCTGCACCTCGGCCAACAACGCGCCGGCGTCCGCCGGCCGCGCGCCCGGATCACGCCGGGTGGCCCGCTGCACCAGGTCGTCGAGGACCGACGGCAGGCCCGGCACCAGCGTCGAGGGCGCCGGCACGTCCCGGTCGACGTGCTGCCAGGCCACGTCCACCGGGCGGTCCCCGTCGTACGGCACCCGGCCGGTGAGCATCTCGAACAGCACGATGCCGGCCGAGTAGACGTCGGTGCGCGGATCGGCGCGGCCCTCGGTGACCAGCTCCGGGGCGACGTACGCCACGGTGGCCATCAGTTGGTTGCCCTGCTCCTCGTCGGCGCTCGCCTCGACCGCCCGGGCCAGCCCGAAGTCGGCCACCTTCACGACGCTGTCGACCAGGTTGGCGACGCCACCGGTAGGCGCCTCAGCGACCAGCACGTTCTCCGGTTTGACGTCGCGGTGCACGAGGCCGGCCCGGTGCGCGGCGGCGATCGCGGCGAGCATCTGCTCGGCGATGGCCAGCGCCTCGTCCGGGTTGAGCCGGCGTCGCTCGGCCAGCACGTCACGCAGTGTGCGGCCCCGGACGTACTCCATCACCAGGTACGGCAGGCCGGCGTGTGTGCCCTGGTCGTAGACCGCCACCACGTTGGGGTGGGTCAGCCGGGCGATGGTCTTCGCCTCGTCGGTGAACCGGGCCACGAAGTTGGCGATCCGGGCCCGTGCCTCGCTGGCCTGGGTCGGGTGAATGATCTTGACAGCGACGGTGCGCTCGAGGCGTTCGTCGGTGGCGGTGTACACGGTCGCCATGCCACCACGGGCCACGCGACCGCGAATGCGGTAGCGCCCGTCGATCAGCGAGCCCAGCAACGTGTCGGCGACCTGAGTGTCCATCGGCAGGCAGTCTATGTGTCCAGGGGGTGAAGGATGAACAGGATGCTACAGCCGTACGCCGAACCGGTCCGTCCCGCCGCGCTTCCCGCCCCTTATTCGCTGGTCAGCGACGCTCATCAGAGTGGGTGCCGACGGGTCGCCCGGGGTGCCGGTGGCTCGTCGCGGCGGCGGCGTGGCAGGGTGGTCGGGTGACCGAACCCGTACCCGACCAGGCCGCGCCCGGCCTGGAGCTCGCCGGCCCCACCGATCCGGCCGGCTGGTTGACCCTGCCCGACGTTGCCGAACGCCTCGACGTGTCGATCAGCAAGGTGCACCAGATGATCCGCGACCGGGAGCTGTTGGCGGTCCGCCGCGACGGCGTCCGCCGGATCCCAGCGGATCTGGTTGCCAACCAGACAGTGCTCAAGCACCTACCCGGCGTGCTCAATCTGCTCGCCGACAACGGCTACGACGACGAGGCTGTCCTGCGCTGGCTCTATGAGCCGGACGACACCCTCCCCGGCGGCACCCCAGCCGCCGCCCTCTCCGGCGACCAGGCCCGCGAGGTGAAACGCCGAGCCCAAGCCCAAGGCTTCTGACTCCCGGCCCCACCCCCACCCCCAGGCCCGCCAGTTCCCGTTGATCATGAAGTTAGTGCCACGACAAGCCGAGCGCATAGGCAATAACTTGATGATCAACGCGCAGGCGGCGGGGCCGGGCCGGGGTGGGGTTAGTCGGATCGGCGGGTTGCGGCTATGGCCAGGTCGACCAGGGCCTGGCGAGCCTCGGTGTCCAGGTCGACGGCGGTCAGGGCGGCCAGGGCGGCGTCGGTGAGTGTGACGATCCGCTGTTCGGTACGGGCCAGCGCCCCGCTCCCCGAGATCACCTCGCGGAGCCGGGCCACCCCCTGCTCGTCCAACTCCGGGTCTCCGAGCCGGCCGAGCAGCAGCTCGCGGCCCGCGTCGTCGGTGGCCTCCACGGCCGCCGCCACCAGATAGGTGCGCTTGCCCTCGCGCAGGTCGTCCCCGGCCGGTTTGCCGGTCAGCGCCGGGTCGCCGAAGACCCCCAGCACGTCGTCGCGGAGCTGGAACGCCTCGCCCAGCGGCAGCCCGTACGCCGAGTAGGCCGTCCGTACCTCCTCCGGCGCGTCGGCCAGCGCGGCGCCGAGCAGCATCGGACGCTCGACGGTGTACTTCGCGGACTTGTACCGGGCGACCTTGCTGGCCCTTTCCACCGAGGTGTCCCCGGTGACCTGCGTCAGCACGTCGAGGTACTGCCCGACGGTGACCTCGGTGCGCATCTCGTCGAAGACCGGCCGGGCCCGGGCCAACGACCACAGGTCCAGGCCGGCGGAGTGCAGCAGCTCGTCGGACCAGACCAGGCACAGGTCACCGAGCAGGATGGCCGCGGCGTCGCCGAAACCGTCCGGGTCGCCGCCCCAGCCGGCCTCCCGGTGCCGGGTGGCGAACCGTCGGTGTACCGCGGGCTCGCCGCGACGGGTGTCGGAACGGTCCATCAGGTCGTCGTGGATCAGGGCGCTGGCCTGGACGAACTCCAGCGCGGCCAGGGCGGTCACCACCTGGTCGGCGTCCAGCCCGCCGGCCCCCCGGAACCCCCAGTACGCGAATGCGGGACGCAGCCGCTTGCCGCCGCCGAGCACGAACGCCTCGATCGCCTCGGCCACCGGGCCCAGCGTGTCGTCCACGGCGGCGAGCCGGACCCGTTGGCCGGCCAGGAACTCGGTGAGAGCCTTGTCGACCCGCTGCCGCAGGCCGGCGCGGTCGACGGGGGACACGGGAGCAGCGTGGGTCACGCACCGACGCTAGCCGGTCGTCCCTGCCCGTGCTCCACCGCCACGCGTAGTCCCGCCGGTGCGGCCGGGGCCTGTCCGCCCGGCCGGTCGCGCGCCGGTCGCCGCAGCGCGGCCCGGCCCGGTGGCCCGCGTCGAGCCGGCCCGACGGGTGGCCGCGGCGGCCTCGGCGAGCACCACCAGCGGTACGTCCAGGACGACGGCGAGCCAGCCGAGCCAGAACCCGCCCGGCACGCGACGCTGTCGTTCCCACCGGGAAACCTCGTGCCGACTCAGCGTCGGCACCCCGGCGGCGGCACACAACTCGGCGGCGGCTCGCTGCTGGCTCCAGCCACGGGCCAGTCGGCACCGGGCCAGCAACGGCCCGAGCTGCGCGGGGCGCGGCGATGCGGGCGGGATCATCTGTCCTCCTGGCGGGCGTCGGCGCGGTGACGACCCACCCGCCCGACCGGACGGGACCGGCGTCACCGCTCGGTTACTGACCCCCGCGCGGGACCCGGGCCACCCCCGCCGCCCCTCCCGCACCGTCCCTTCCTACCTCGGAGGTACGACGCCTTTCCGCCCGTCGGGTCGGTGCGCGCGCCGCGACACCGCCCAGGGGCGCGCGCCGCGACACCGCCCACCGGCTCACGCCGGACACCGCCCAGGGGCGCGCGCGGGCGCGGTGTGACACCGCTTACCGGGTCGGGCGAACCGGGCGGCACCGGCCGCTGGGTGGGAAGGGCCTGGGTCCTGGTGCCATCGACCGCTAGAGTCGGGTCGTGGCGCTCGGTCTTCCCTCGACACTCCCCAATCCGCAGCCGGCGATCGGGGAGCTCATCCGTGGGCACCAGCCGACCTTCTCGTTCGAGTTCTTCCCGCCCAAGACCGAGGCGGGGGAGCAACTGCTCTGGCAGGCCATCCGCGAGTTGGAGTCGCTGCGCCCGTCGTTCGTGTCGATCACGTACGGCGCCGGCGGCTCGACCCGGGACACCACAGTGGCGGTGACCGAGCGGATCGCCACCGAGACCACCCTGCTGCCGATGGCCCACCTCACCGCGGTCAACCACTCCGTCGCCGAGTTGCGGCACGTGGTCGGCCGGCTCGCCGGGGTGGGGGTGCGCAACGTGCTGGCCGTTCGTGGCGACCCCCCGGGCAACCCGGGCGGTGAGTGGATCCGCCACCCCGAGGGCGTGGACTACGCCGAGGACCTGGTCCGGCTGGTGCGCGACGCCGGCGACTTCAGCGTCGGCGTGGCCGCCTTCCCGTACAAGCACCCCCGCTCGCCCGACGTGGCCAGCGACACCGCCCAGTTCGTCCGCAAGTGTCGGGCCGGCGCGGAGTTCGCGGTCACGCAGATGTTCTTCGACGCCGACGACTACCTGCGGCTACGGGACCGGGTGGCCGCTGCCGGCTGTGACACCCCTATCCTGGCCGGCGTGATGCCGGTGACCCAGTTCAGCACCATCGAGCGCTCCGTGCAGCTGTCCGGTGCGCCGTTCCCCCCGGCGTTGGCGGCCCGCTTCGAACGCGTCGCCGACGATCCGGACGCCGTCCGCCGGCTCGGCATCGAGCAGGCCAGCGAGATGTGCCGCCGACTGCTGGACGAGGGCGTGCCCGGAATCCACTTCATCACCCTCAACCGCTCCACCGCGACCCGCGAGGTCTGGCAGAACCTGAAGGCCGGCGCCCGCGTGTGAACGCTGCGTCTGCGACACCTGTTGCCCGGCACGACGGTTGATCCGTGGTGGGCACACAGCTGAACTGGGATCAGTACGCCACGGCGTGGGCGCGGTTGCACGGCGGGTTCGACCCTCGGGTCGCGGCGCCGGTGGTGCGCGCCTGGCTGCGATTCGCGTACCACGTCGGATATGTGCTGGGTCGGCTGCGGGTCAGCCCCACGGCGGTCACAGTGGCCGGGGTGCTGCTCTGCTTCTGCGTACCGTTGCTGGTGGGCCGGCCGGGGGACGGGCCGTTCCTCGGCGCGCTGTTCGTGCTGCTCGCCGCCGTGGCGGACAGCGTGGACGGTGCGGTGGCGGTCGCCACCGGCCGCACCACCCGGCTCGGCTACGTCTACGACTCGGTCGCCGACCGGCTCGGTGAGGTGGCGTGGCTGCTGGCGTTCTGGCTGGTGGGCGCGCCGGGTGGGCTGGTCGTCGCGGGTGGCGCGCTGTCCTGGTTGCACGAGTACGTCCGGGCGCGGGCGGTCGCCGCCGGCATGCGGGAGATCGGCGCGGTGACAGTGGGCGAACGCCCCACCCGGGTCTCGGTGGCGCTGGCCGGCTTGCTGGTCGCCGGGCTGGCCGGGCTGATCGAGCCGGACCTGGCCGCCGGCACCATCACCATGGCGACCGCGGTCTGGGTGCTGCTGGCCGGTTTCGGTCTGGGGCAACTGCTCTCCAGCATCCGCCGCGCACTGCTCGACGCCGACTGAACCAGCCCCTACCAGGCGGGGCCGATCTCGTCGGCGACGATCTGCGCGGAGAGGGTCACCATCGGCAACCCGCCGCCCGGGTGGGTGGAGCCGCCCACCAGCCACAGCCCGTTCGCCGGGCCCCGGTTGGCGGGGCGGAGCAGCCCACCGGCGGTGCCGTAGATCGAGCCACCTGGCGCGCCGGTCGCCACGTCCAGATCGGCGGGGGTGCGGATCTCGCGGAACAGCAGGCGGTCGCGCACGTCCACCCCGCGGCGCGCCAGCACGTCCAGGATCCGGTCGGCGTACGCGTCGGCCAGCCCCGGGCGTCGCCAGTCGACAGCGCCCGTCGCGGTGCCCTGCCGAGCGGCGTTGACCAGCACGAACCATGCCTCGTGTCCGGCTGGGCGGACCATCGGGTCGTCGGCCACTGTGACGAACACCGCCGGGTCGGCCGCCAGCCGGGCCCGTACGCCGCGCCCGGGGTCACCGAAGACCGCGTCGAACTCGGCGTCGTAGTCGTCCGGGAAGAAGACGTTGTGGTGGGCCAGCCCGGTGCTGCCGGAGACTCCGAGCAGCAGCACGAAGCCGGCGAGGCTGCGGTCGGTCAGCCCGGCCAGCCGACGCGGGTGCGGCAGCAGGTCACGGTAGACGGTGAGCGCGTCCACGTTGGCCACCACCACGTCGGCGGGCACCGGGGCGGTGACGCCGGCGAGGCGTACCCCGTGCACCCGGCCCCCGGTGGCGTCGATCCGGGTGACAGTGGCGTCGGTCTGCACGACCACGCCGAGGTCCAGGCAGCGGGTCAGCAGCGCGTCGGCGAGCGTGCCCAGCCCGCCGCGCAGGTACCAGCCGCCGAAGGCCAGCTCGGCGTACGGGACCGCGACCAGCGCCGCAGGTGCCCGACGTGGGTCGGCGCCGGTGTAGGTCGCGTACCGGTCCAGCATCATCCGCAGCCGTGGGTCGGACAGGTGCCGGCGGCCCAGGCCGCGCAGACTGCGACCCGGGGCGATGGCGGCCAGGTCGCCGACGCGCCAGGCCAGCGACGCGAGGTCGCGGGGAGAGTCGACGGTACGGCGCAGGATGTCCCGCGAGGAGGCCTGCCACACCCGCGCCGCCCGGCGCCACAGCCGCTGCCAGTCGGCTGCCGCCCGGTCGCCGAACGCGGCCCCGATCCGAGCGGTGAACTCCACCGGGTCGGCGCACGAGTCCAGGGTCGGGCCACCGTCGGCGAAGACGTGCCGGACGATCGGGTCCAGTCCGACCAGGTCCAGGTATTCGTCGAGCTTCGCCCCGGTCGCCTCGAACAGGTCGTGGAAGACCTCGGGCAGGGTGAGCAGGCTCGGCCCGGTGTCGAAGTGGAACGACCCGGCCGGGGTGTCGTGCGCGTACCGGCCGAGCTTGCCGCCGACCGTGTCGGCCCGCTCGAAGACGGTCACCTGGTGCCCGGTAGCGGCCAGCCGGGCGGCGGTGGCGAGGCCACCCACCCCGGCGCCGACGACCACGATCCGCGCCATGCCGCGTCCTCCCTAGCTGACCGGGCGGCCCCGCCAGGTCAGGCGGCGTCGCTTTCGCAGATGGTACGACCGTAGGGTCAGCCAACCGAGGACCACGACCGACACGGGGTGTGCGAGCGCGTCGGGCCACCACCGGCCACCGGTCGCGCGGGCGGTGAGCACCCGTCCGGCCACGCCCAGCAGGTATGCGATGAGCGCAACCACTGACACCCGGGGAGCTGTCGAGGCGAACCCCAGCGCGATCAGCGGTGGTGCGGTGTAGAGCAGCAGCAGCGCCGTAACCACGGCTGCCGCCGCGCCCGGGTGTCCGAACGACGCCCAGAGCGACTTCGAGTACCCGTCGCGCAGTTGCGGCCAGTCGTCGTACATCCGGCAGGTCGCCAGGCGGGAGCCGTCGGCCAGGGCGATCCGCCCGCCGGCCCGCTTGACCGCCCGGGCCAGCTCGACGTCCTCCAGGATCCTGTCGGCGACCGCGGCGTGCCCGCCGGCGGCGGTGTAGCCGGCCCGGTCCACCACCAGGAACTGCCCGCCCGCCGCGGCCAGCGACGGCCGCGGCGAGCGCTCCATCGCGCGCAGCGGCAGGAAGGTCAGCCAGAGCCACTGCAACAACGGCTGCACCAACCGGTCGCCGGCCGTCGCCACCACGATCCGGGGGTACGGCGACAGCAGCGTCACCCGGGCGGCGCGCAACTCGGTGACGGCGGCGGCCACGGCGTGCGGGGCGAGCACCACGTCGGCGTCGACGAAGACCAGCGCCGTGGCGTCCGGGTCGGCCCGGGTGGCCAGCTGCCAGCAGGCGTGCGGCTTGCCCAGCCAGCCCGGCGGCGGGGCGACCCCGGTGAGCAGTGTGACCCGGGGGTCGTCGCCGGCCACCGCGCGGACCACGTCGGCGGTGCCGTCGGTGGACCCGTCGTCGAGGACCATGACGCGCAGCCCGGGTACGCCGCTCTGGGCCAGCAGGGCGCGCAGGCAGGGCGTGACCCGGGTGGCCTCGTCTCGCAGCGGCAGCAGCACGGTGACCGGCTCGTCGACGTCGTCGGGCCGGTCGGTGGGTCGGCGCAGCCACCGGGTGGCGTTGAGCCAGGTGTGCCCTGTCAACGCGGCGACGGCGATCAGCAGGACGAGCAGGATGGTCATCGGGTCGCGTCGACGCCGGGGCGGTGTGGCTGGTGGGCCTCCCGACCGGGGTCACCGCCCCGGCGGGCACGCAGGAGGGTCACTGCCAGGGGTACGGCGGTCACCGACATGCCGGCGGCGCCCCAGAGCGCCGAGGCGGGCAGGTCGAGGAAGACGGCGTGGGCCAGGATGCTGGAGAAGTACGTCCACAGGTAGAGCGCGACCATCGGGTGGTCCCGCCGGTCGGTGTGCTCGGCGGCCGGCCCGGCCAGCGGGCGCAGCGCGCTCATCATCAGCACCGCGAAGAGCAGCCAGCCCAGGTAGTTGCTGACCGGGATGCCGGCCAGGCCGGGCAGGGCCGGGGTGGCGTCGCGCCAGACCCAGTAGCCCTCGGCCACCATCTGCGGGTCGAGGAAGAGGTCCCAGGCGGCCAGCCCCACAGTGGCCAGCGCGATCCGCCCCACCCATCGACCCACCGTCGGCCCGCTGCCGCCGGTCAGCCGGACCGCTGCCAGCCAGGCCGGCCAGGCCATCCAGGTCCAGGCCAGCGGAATGATCAATGGCACGCCGGCCAGCTTGGGGCCCAGCTCTCCGGAGTAGTCGTAGCTGCCGAACGGCACGCCGGTGGCCACCCCGATCGCCTCGATCGCGAACCCGCCGCCGGTGGCCACCGCGACCAGCGCCGCCGCCACCCGTGGACCCCGGCTGAGCAGCGCGTGGCCGACCGAGAGCAGCCAACCGAGGACGACGGTGGCCACTGTGAGCCCGGCCCTGGTGGCGCCGGTGGTGAGCGGGTAGCAGATCTGGGCGAGCACCAGGACGGCCAGCAGCGTCCAGGAGATCCGCCGGGTCATGACGCCGGTGGCTCGAGCGGCAGATCCCGACCGAGGACGCCGAACGGTCGTTCGTCGCCGGGGAAGTGGAAGTCGCGCAGCACGTCGACGAAGCCGAACCGTCGGTACAACCGCCAGGCCCGCGAGGTCTGCTCGTCGGCCTCCGGGGTGGACAGCAGCGTGGTGTCGCCCTCCGCCATGCCCAGCAGCGCGCGCAGCTGACCGGTGCCCAGGCCGTGCCCCTGCGCCGGTGGCCGGACGTGCAGTTCGACCACCTCGAAGCAGTGGGTGAGCCAGCGCGTGCGAGTCGGGGCGTCCAGCGCGCGCTGCACCTGGTCGTGCCACCACTGACCGGAGGCGCCCAGGTAGCCGTAGCCGAAGCCGGCGAGGCGACCCTCGCTGGTCAGGCTGGCGACCGCCCGGAAACCCGGCCGGCGGACGTGGGTGGCGATGTAACCGCGCCGGGCCTCCAGCAGATCGGTGCGGTATCCCATCGCCTCGCCGTAGACGGCCACCACGTCGTCCAGCCGCCGGACGAGATCGTCCGGCGTCCAGCGCACCAACCTCATGCCCGTCCACCCTTCACCGTCTCCGGGCCGCCGTCGGCGACCCACCCGAGCACCGACCGGTCGCCGACCACGTCGCGTACCTCGAACCGGGCGAACAGCTCCTCGGCGTACCAGCCCGCGGTGGGGGTTCGCATGATCGCCGCCCGATGCTCCGGGTGACGGTACGCGAACGCCACCAGGTCCGTCGGGTCGCGCCACACGCTCACGGTGCCCTGCCAACCCAACGGGGCCTCTCCGACCCCGAACCGGGCCAGCAGGCCGGGCGCGTCGCGCAGGGCGGCGGCCACCGGCGGGATCGCCCGCCAGAAGGTGGCCGCCCGGCGGGCCCGCAACCGGGCCCGGGTCAGCGCCAGCACCGGGCCGGTGACCCGACCGCCCGACGGGTCGCCGAACGGCCGCCGGCCGGACCACTCGCCCCGGCTGGTCAGCGGGCGTAGGTCGATGCGCGCCTGGGCGTGGGCGATGCGCGCCCAGGCCCGCCCGACCGACGAGTCGTCGAAGCCGGCCGCCGCGGCGGGAGAATCCCAGACGGTCAGCGCCGCCCACCGGGTCAGGTCGGCGTCCCGTGGCCCGAAGTCGGTGCCGGTCCCGGTGCCCAGCAGCTTGCCGAACCGGACGCCCGGAAGGGCCCGCAGCCGGCGGGGGTCCACCGCCATCCGGGTCAGCGCCCGGGGCAGCGCGCCGTGGGAGGTCCGCCACACGTGCAGCGTGACCAGCTCCGGCGGCGCGAGCGCGTCGCCGCTGGGCCTGCTGGTTCGCTCGCTCCGCTCGCTCACGCCACCTCGGCCGGGGTGCCGGCGGTGACCCGTAACAGCTCGGGGTAGGTGGTCGGAAAGACCGCCTGGGGTACGCCACCCGCGGCCCAGATCTCCGGGTACGCCGCCAGCGCCGTGTCCACCAGGGTGCGCAGTGGGTGCGGGTGCCCGAGTGGGGCGACCCCGCCGATCGGCTGCCCGGTGTGGGCCCGGACGAACTCCGGGGTGGCCCGACGCAGTCGGGTGACGCCGATCGATGCCGCCAGGCCGGCGGTGTCGACCCGGTGCGCGCCGGAGGTGAGGACGAGCAGCGGTGTGTCGTCCGCGTCGAAGATCAGTGAGTTGGCGATCTGGCCGACCTCGACATCGAGCGCCTCGGCGGCCGCTGCGGCGGTGTGCACCGCGTCGGGCAGCAGACGGACCATGCTGGGCTCACCGGCGCCGTCGAGCGTGCCGGCGGCGGTGAGCGCGTCCTGCACCGCCCGTACGTTCGGGTGTGGCTGCATTCCGCCATTCTTCCCGGTGCGTTGGTGGCCGGTTCAGTCGGCCGGCACGCTCGGCGCGTCACACGTTGCATTTTCGTCGGAGGGGAGGTGTACTGTCAGCAGCAGTTAGAACGAGTGTTCGATTGCCTCGAACGCCCGTTCCAACCAGCCGGAGCGCGGCGTTTCGCGGCGCCACCTCCGGGCGGTGCGGCTCCGCGGGCCGCACCTGGGTTTCCGGGCAGTCGCGAGCCTGGTCCCAACAGGCAGGAGCGTCGCCCGCCGCCCACGACCCCCGGGCGGCGGGCGACGCACCCGCCGGTCCGCCGGCCGGGTGTGGGGAAGCATCCACACCCGGCCGGCCACACCCGGTGCGTCTTCCTCCGCACCACCCCGACCTCGGCGTCTCGTCGGTGGCATCAGCCGCCGCAGTGACGTCTCGGCCATGTGGAGGAGAGACATCCATGCCGACCAACCCGGCTCAGGCACCGACGGTGCCGGCGCACGTGCTGCCGCACCGCACCCCCGCCCAGCTCCTCACGTTGGCCCGCCGTGGGCTGGTCGAGGCCGGCCAGACCCGACCTGACGGCCTGCGCTACGCGGCTGCCCACCTGGCCGCCCTGCGCGCGGCGGCGGCCCTGCTCGCCGCCCGGGCCCGACCCGCGCCGAGTCGACGCAACCGGATCACCAGCGTCTGGGTCCTCCTCTGCGCCGTCGCTCCGGAGCTCGACGAGTGGTCCCGGTTCTTCGCCGCAGGGGCCAGCAAGCGCGCCGCCGCCGAGGCCGGCATCCCCCGGGTGGTCAGCGCCCGGGAGGCCGACGACCTGCTCCGCGCCGCCGAACAGTTCGTCTCGGTGGTGGAAACCGCGCTCGGCGTGGCCCACCAACCGGCCCTGGACGGCCTCGCCGCCTGATCCCGCCGTGCCACCGGCCGCCTCGTGGGGGGAGCCGGGCGGCCGGCGGCACGGCGTGCCGGTCCTGATCTGATCCACAGCAACGACGGGGGAGTTGGTCCAATGGCGGGCCGCATGGTGGTCGGTTCCGCCGCGCTGGCCGATCTGGTGCGCCCGGCGAGCGCGCCCGACCCGGTCGGTGGGCACCGGGTGCTGCCGGTGGTGTCCGAGCTGACCGGTCTGCTGCCCAACCGGGGCCTGCGCCGGGGCAGCACCATCGCTGTCGCCGCCGGCCAGCCCCGCCGCAGCGGTGGCACCTCGCTGATGCTGGCCCTGCTCGCCGAGGCGTCCCGGGCCGGCTCGTGGTGCGCCGTGGTCGGGGTGCCGACGTTCGGGGCGGGCGCGGCCGCTGAGCTGGGCATCGCCCTGGACCGGCTGGCCCTGGTGCCGAACCCCGGCCCCGAGTGGGCCACAGTGGTCGCCGCGCTGATCGACGGGGTGGACGTCGTGGTCACCACAGTGCCGGCCTCGGTCTCCGCCTCGGTCGCCACCCGGTTGGCCGCTCGGGCCCGGCAGCGCGGCAGCGTGCTCGTCCCGTACGGCAGGTGGGACGGCGCGGACGTGACGCTGCAGGTGGTCCGGGGAGTCTGGGAGGGGCTCGGGCTGGGCCGGGGGCGGTTGCGCCGCCGGGAGATCACCGTCTCGGCGCGCGGGCGCGGGGCGGCCGCCCGACCCAAGGAGATCAAGGTCTGGCTCCCGGGTGACGAGCTGACCCGGGTGATCCCTCGTACGCTGCCGTCGCCGGTGGGCCGATCGGCCGCGCCACTCGCCCTGGTCGGTCGGGGGTGACCGGCGCGCCGGCGCGCACGCTGCTGCTGTGGTGCCCGGACTGGCCGGTGCTCGCCGCCGAGATCGTCGACGGGGTGCCGGCCACCGGCCCGGTCGCCGTGCTGCACGCCAACCGGGTGGTCGCCTGCTCCGAGCGGGCCCGCGCCGAGGGGGTGCGTCGAGGGCTGCGCAAGCGGGAGGCGCAGGGTCGCTGCCCGCAGCTCACCGTCGTGGAGTACGACCCCGGCCGGGACGCCCGGGCGTTCGAGCCGGTGGTCGCCGCTGTGGAGGAGTTGGTCGCCGGCGTCGAGGTGGTCCGTCCGGGTGCCTGCGCGGTGGCCGCCCGGGGGCCGGGCCGTTACCTCGGCGGCGAGGAGGCGGCCGCCGAGCGGATCATCGAGCACGTGGCCCAGTCGTGCCTGGTGGAGAGCCAGGTCGGCATCGCCGACGGGGTGTTCGCGGCCGGGTTGGCCGCTCGCGCCGGCCAGGTGGTGGCACCGGGCGGGACACCGGAGTTCCTGGCCGGGTTGCCGGTCGAGGCGCTCGGCCGGTCGGCGCTGGCCGACCTGCTGCGCCGGCTGGGGGTGCGCACCCTCGGCGACTTCGCCGCTCTTCCGGCCGGCAACGTGCTGGCCCGGTTCGGGTTCGACGGTGCGCTGGCCCACCGGCTGGCCGCCGGGCGGGACCACCGCCCACTCGCCGTCCGGCAGCCGCCGGCCGACCTGACGGTGACCGCCGAGCACGACGAGCCGATCGACCGGGTCGACGCGGCGGCGTTCGTGGCCCGGGCGCTGGCCGAGCGGCTGCACGAACGGCTGGCCGGGCACGGGTTGGCCTGCACCCGGCTCGGCATCGAGGCGGTCACCGAGCACGGGCAGGAGCTGCACCGGGTGTGGCGGCACGATGGCCTGCTCACCGCCGCGGCCATCGCCGACCGGGTGCGCTGGCAGCTCGACGGGTGGCTCTCCGGCAGCAACGGCCGCGCCGGTGCCCGACCGGCCCGACCGACGGCCGGCATCATCCGGCTGCGACTGATCCCGGACGGGGTGATCGCCCAGGCCGGTCTCCAAGCCGGCCTCTGGGGGGAGACCGGCGAGGAGCGGGAACGCGCGCACCGGGCGTTGAGCCGGGTGCAGGGCATCCTCGGCCCGGAAGCGGTGGTCACCGCGGTGCTCGGTGGAGGGCGCTCCCCAGCCGACCAGGTACGACTGGTGCCGTGGGGCGACGAACGCGTCCCGGCCCGGCCCGAAGCTCCGCCGTGGCCGGGCCGGCTGCCGCCGCCCGCGCCCGCCGTGGTGCTGCCCAGTCCGCTCGCCGCGACGGTGCATGACGCCGCTGGCGAGCCGGTGGTGATCAGCGCGCGGTTGGCGGTGAGCGCCGCGCCCGCCCGACTGGTGGTCGGCACCGGTCAGCCAGCGGAGATCGTGGGTTGGGCCGGGCCGTGGCCGGTGGACGAGCGCTGGTGGGCGCCGGCGGAGGCCCGCCGCCGGGCCCGGTTCCAGGTCAGCCTGGCCGACGGTGCTGCCCTGCTGCTGGCCGTGGAGTCGGGGCAGTGGTTGGTGGAGGCGATCTATGACTAAGTCAGGTCGATCCCTGCCCGGCGTCGGCTGGCTCCGCGCTGGCCGGGGAACAGATGTCGCGATGAGCGTGATGACTCACAGACATCAAGATGTCTGTGAGTCATCACGCTCATCGCACCTTTCGCCGCCGGCGGGGCGACCGTCGTCGTGTTCGTCGTCGACCCGGTCGCCCAGCGTCCCTCGGCCGAGCAGTACCGAGCCGAGCAACGCGGCCGGAGCGGCCGGATGAGCTTCCACAACCCGAAGATGCCCTGGTCGGAGCTGGAGCGTGTGCTCTCCGGGCGGGCCGGAGACAAGCGGGGGAGCCGGGGCGAACGGCACCTGCACGTGGTCGACCCGCTCGCCGTGGACGCCGACGGCGGCGACTCACCGGCCTGGAGCCGTCGCCGCGAGCAGTACCAGCCGCCGGAGCTGACCCGCCCCGACGGCGTGGTGCCCTACGCGGAGCTGCACGCGCACACCAACTTCAGCTTCCTCGACGGCGCCAGCCACCCCGAGGAGCTGGCCGAGGAGGCGGCCCGGTTGGGGCTCACCGCGCTCGCCGTCACCGACCACGACGGTTTCTACGGGGTGGTCCGCTTCGCCGAGGCGGCTCGTACGTTGGGCCTGCCGACCATCTTCGGCGCGGAGTTGTCCCTCGGCCTGCCCGGCCCGCAGAACGGCGAGCCCGACCCGCACGGCGCGCACCTGCTGGTGCTCGCACACGGCCACGAGGGGTACGCCCGGCTGGCCACCACCATCGCCCGCGCCCAGCTACGCGGCGGGGAGAAGGGCCGCCCGGATTACGGTGACCTGGAGGAGGTCGCCGCCGAGCTGCGTGACCATGTGCTGGTGCTGACCGGCTGCCGTAAGGGGCACGTGCCGGGGGCGCTGCTCACCGAGGGGGTGGACGCGGCGGCCCGCGAGCTGGACCGGCTGACCGCGCTCTTCGGCGCGGAGACGGTGGCCGTGGAGCTGACCGACCACGGCCATCCCATCGACGCCGACCGTAACGACGCGCTCGCCGAGCTGGCCGCCACGGCCGGGTTGCCGACGGTGGCCAGCAACAACGTGCACTACGCCAGCCCCGGCCGGCGTCGGCTGGCCACCACCGTCGCCGCGGTCCGGGCCCGACGCAGCCTGGACGAGATCGACGGCTGGTTGCCCGCGGCGGCCACCGCCCACCTGCGCAGCGGCGCGGAGATGGCGGCCCGGTTCGCCGCGTACCCGGGTGCGGTGGCGCGGGCCGCCGAATTCGGCGCCGAGTTGGCCTTCGACCTCCAGCTCGTCGCGCCGCAGCTACCGGCGTACCCGGTGCCGCCGGGGCACACCGAGATGAGCTGGCTGCGAAAGTTGACCGCCGACGGGGCGCACGAGCGCTACGGGCCGCCGCAGGCGCACCCGACGGCGTACGCGCAACTCGACCACGAGCTGAACATGATCGAGGAGCTGGGTTTCCCCGGCTACTTCCTGGTGGTCTACGACATCGTCACGTTCTGCCGTGACCAGGACATCTACTGCCAGGGTCGGGGTTCGGCGGCCAACTCGGCGGTCTGCTACGCGTTGCGGATCACCAATGTGGACGCGGTCCGGCACCAACTGCTCTTCGAGCGGTTCCTCGCTCCGGAACGGGACGGCCCACCCGACATCGACGTGGACATCGAGTCCGACCGCCGGGAGGAGGTGATCCAGCACGTCTACACCCGCTACGGCCGGGAGCACGCCGCCCAGGTCGCCAACGTCATCTCCTACCGGCCCCGGTCGGCGGTGCGGGACGTGGCCAAGGCGTTCGGCTACTCGCCGGGGCAGCAGGACGCCTGGAGCAAGCAGATCGACAGGTGGGGCTCGGTCGCCACTGTCGATGTCGAGAACATCCCCGAGCAGGTGGTGGAGTACGCCAACGAGTTGCAGACGTTCCCGCGGCACCTGGGCATCCACTCCGGCGGCATGGTGATCTGCGACCGGCCGGTGATCGAGGTCTGCCCGGTGGAGTGGGGGCGGATGCCCGGGCGCAGCGTCCTGCAGTGGGACAAGGACGACTGCGCCGCGGTGGGCCTGGTCAAGTTCGACCTGCTCGGCCTGGGCATGCTCTCCGCCCTGCACTACGGCTACGACATGATCGGGTCCCGGCTCGACCTGGGCGACATGACCCTGGACGACCCGGAGGTCTACGACATGCTCTGCCGGGCCGACTCGGTCGGGGTGTTCCAGGTGGAGAGCCGGGCCCAGATGGCCACCCTGCCCCGGCTCAAGCCCCGCGAGTTCTACGACCTGGTGGTCGAGGTGGCGCTGATCCGCCCAGGCCCGATCCAGGGCGGTTCGGTGCATCCGTTCATCCGGCGCAAGAACGGCCAGGAGCCGGTGACCTTCGCGCACCCGCTGATGCGCAACGCCCTGGAGAAGACCCTGGGTGTGCCGTTGTTCCAGGAGCAGCTGATGCAGCTCGCCATCGACCTGGCCGGCTTCGACGCGGCCGAGGCCGACCAGTTGCGCCGGGCGATGGGCGCGAAACGGTCGGTCGAGCGGATGACCCGGATCGCCGACCGGCTCTACGCCGGGATGGCCGAGCGGGGCATCACCGGTGAGCTGGCCGACGACGTCTACCGCAAGCTCACCGCGTTCGCCAGCTACGGCTTCCCGGAGAGCCACGCGATGAGCTTCGCCTACCTGGTCTACGCCAGCTCCTGGCTCAAGCGTTACCACCCGGCGCCGTTCCTGGCCGCGCTGCTCAACGCCCAGCCGATGGGTTTCTACTCCCCGCAGACCCTGGTCGACGACGCCCGCCGGCACGGGGTGGAGGTCCGTCGTCCGGACATCAACGCCAGCGGGGCTCTGGCGGTGCTGGAGTCCACCCCGGAGACCCGGTGGGGCAGCGGGCCGGGGGAGCCGCCGCACGCCTGGGGGCTGGGTGGCCCCGCCGTCCGGCTCGGCCTGTCCGGTGTGCGGACCCTCGGTGCCGACGTGGCCGAACGGATCGAGGCCGAACGGGTCGCCGGTGGGCCGTACCGGGACATGCCGGATGTGGCCCGGCGGCTCGGTCTCACTGCCGCGCAGCTGGAGGCGTTGGCCACCGCGGACGCCTTCGCCTGTTTCGGGCTGAGCCGGCGGCAGGCGCTGTGGGCCGCCGGTGCGGCGGCCCAGGACCGGCCGGGCCGGCTGCCCGGCACGGTGACCGGCGCGGCGGCGCCCACGCTGCCCGGGATGGAGGCGGTGGACCGGCTGGTCGCCGACGTGTGGGCCACCGGGTTGTCGCCGGAGAGCCATCCCGCCCGGTTCATCCGGGGTCAGCTCGACGTGCTCGGCGCGGTGCCGATCGCCCGGCTCGGCCGGGTGGAGCCGGGGCAACGGATCCGGGTCGGTGGCATCGTCACCCACCGGCAACGCCCGGCGACCGCGGGCGGGGTCACCTTCCTCAACCTGGAGGACGAGACGGGGATGCTCAACGTCACCTGTTCGCCGGGGCTGTGGCAGCGCTACCGGCGGGTGGCGCGGACCAGCGCCGCGCTGGTGGTCCGGGGGCGGTTGCAGCGGCACGAGGGGGTGACCAACCTGGTCGCCGACCGGCTGGACGCCATCGAGCCACCGGTGAGTCCGGCCTCCCGTGACTTCCGCTGATTCAGTGATCCACATTACGGTTTCCTGAGCCGTCGAGCGGGAGACTCGTCCCGAGCGGGCAGAGCGGCCCGTGATCCGTGAGGGGGAACAACAGTGACGGGAAATCACGCGTACACCGGTGGAATCGCCAACGCCCGGCGGACCCGACTGGGCACCGGCTGGGTGCCGTCGCACCTCGCCGACCCCCGCGAGTACGAGGTGATAAACGGTCCGGTGGCCAACGAGCGCCGTTCCCGGGCGGAGGACGAGGTCGAGGGCGCCGAGGCCTGACCGACCGCCGCTCCACGCACCGATCGGGCGTGTGGTGGGCGCGCCCGCCACACGCCCGCACCACCACCGGGCCGGGTGACTAGGCTCGGCCGGGTGGAGCAGACCCGAGGCCGGTTCGCCGAGCCGCCGCTGACACCCCGCACCGCCGTGATCTGGTCGGTGCTCCGCGCCGAGCTGGACCGGCGCGGCGACGCCGAGCTCACAGTGCTGGACGTGGGCGGCGGCACCGGCGGTTTCGCCGTTCCGCTGGCCCGTGCCGGGCACCGGGTCACCGTCGTCGACGCCAGCCCCGACGCGCTCGCCGCGCTCACCCGCCGCGCCGCCGAGGCCGGGGTGGCCGACCGGATCGCCGCCGTGCAGGGCGACGGTGACGCCCTCGCCGGGCTGGTCGAGCCGGCCGGCGTCGACCTGGTGCTCTGCCACGCCGTCCTGGAGGTGGTGGACGACCCGACGCCGGTGGTGGCCGCACTGGCCACCGCGCTGCGCCCGGGCGGCGCCGCCAGTGTGCTGGTGGCCGGCCGGGCCGCCGCCGTGCTGGGCCGCGCGATGAACGGGCACCTGGACGTCGCTACCACAGTGGCCGCCGATCCGGCCGGCACCGCCGGCCCGCGTGACACGCTGCGCCGACGCTACGACGCCCCCGGCGCCGCCGCGCTGCTCGACGCCGCCGGGCTGGTGGTCGAGGAGATCCACGGGGTACGCGTGCTGGCCGACCTGCTGCCGGCCGCGGTCGCCGACGGGCAGTCCGCCGCCGTGGTCGAGCTGGAACGTGCGCTGGCCGCCCAACCGCCGTACCGGGACCTGGCCGCCCAACTGCACCTGTTCGCCCGCCGGCCGGCATGATCGCCGAGGCCGGTGGCCGGCCGGCGCCGCTGGAGATCCTCGGGCCGGATCACGGCGGCGGGCGTCTCGCCGACGTGCTGCCCAGCGCGCTGGCCGTGCTGGGGGTGCCCGGCTCGACCGACAGGCTCGGGCTCCGGCCCGAGCTGACCGGGGTACGCCGGATCGCCGTGCTGCTCGTCGACGGGCTCGGCTGGTACCAGCTGCCGACCGCGGCGCCGTACGCGCCGACGATCGCCGGGCTCGCCGCGATGGTGGCCCGGCCGCTCATCGCCGGTTTCCCGTCCACCACCCCGACCAGCCTGGTGTCACTGGGCACCGGTGTCGCGCCGGGCGCGCACGGGGTGCTCGGCTTCACCGTGCGGGTGCCCGGCACCGATCGGGTGCTCACCCACACCGACTGGGCCGCCGATCCGTCGCCGCTGCGCTGGCAACCGGTGCCCACCCAGTTGGAACGGGCCCGTGCCGCCGGGGTGACGACGAGCGTGGTGAGCCGGCCGGAGTTCGGCGGCAGTGGGTTGACAGTGGCCGCCAACCGGGGTGGCGACTTCCGGGGCGCCGCCGGCGGGGACGCGGTGGCCACCGCCATGCTGGCCGCGCTGGCCGCCGGTGCCGGACCCACACTGGTCTCCGGTTACCACGCCGACCTGGACCGGCACGGCCACGTCAGCGGCGTCGACTCGGCACCCTGGCGGGCCGCCGCCACCGAGGTGGACGCCCTGGTCGCCCGGCTGGTGGACGGGCTGCCACCGGACGCGGCGCTGCTGGTGACAGCCGACCACGGGCAGCTCGACATCCCTGCCGCGCACCGCTTCGACCTGGATACCGATCCGCGCCTGCGCGCCGGCGTGCGGCTGGTGGCCGGCGAGGCCCGGGTGCGCTACCTGCACGTCGAGCCGGGCGCTGTCGACGACGTGCGGGCCGCCTGGTCGGAGGTGCTGGGCGCCACGGCCCGGGTACGCACCCGTGACGAGGTGGTGGCCTCCGGCTGGTTCGGGCCGGTGCCCGAGGAGCACCTGGGCCGGATCGGCGACGTGGTGGTGACCTGCAACGACACGTACGCGGTCATGGCCAGCCGTACCGAGCGGCCGATGGCGTCGAAGTTGGTGGCCTACCACGGGTCGGACACCGCCGCGGAGCTGACAGTGCCGCTGCTGGTCGTGCGGGGCTGACCCGGGGAAGGTTCGGCCCGCCGGCCGATGGTGGTGTCGTACCCCCGGGTTAACCTGCCGGGATGGGCCGCAGCCAGTCGTTGCCCCGGGGCGACGATCCGCGCTTCGGGCCGGACGCCGACGACTCCGCCAGCCCGATCCTGCACGTCGACATGGACGCCTTCTTCGCCGCCGTCGAGGTGCGCCGCCGTCCCGAGCTGCGCGGCCGGCCGGTGGTCGTCGGCGGCGTCGGCCCGCGCGGGGTGGTCAGCTCGGCCAGCTACGAGGCCCGCCGCTACGGCGTCCGCAGCGCGATGCCGACCAGTCAGGCCCGGTCCCGCTGCCCCCACGCGGTCTACCTGCCACCGGAGTTTTCCGCCTACACGGCTGCCTCCCGGGCCGTCATGCAGATCTTCCGGGACGTGACGCCGCTGGTCGAGCCGCTCTCCCTCGACGAGGCGTTCCTCGACGTGACCGGGGCTCGTCGGCTCTTCGGCTCCCCGGCCACCATCGCCCGGCTGATCCGTCGCCGGGTCGCCGACGAGCAGGCGCTGACCTGCTCGGTCGGGGTGGCGCCGACCAAGTTCGTGGCCAAGCTGGGTTCCACCCGGGCCAAGCCGGACGGCCTGCTGGTCGTGCCCCCGGGGCAGGTGCTCGACTTCCTGCACCCGCTGCCGGTGGACGCCCTGTGGGGGGTGGGGGAGCGCGCCGCCGAGGCGCTACGCCGGCTCGGCCTGACCACGGTCGGCGACCTCGCCGAGGCGCCGGTGGGCATGCTCCGCCGAGCCGTCGGTGCCGCCTCGGCGTCGCATCTGCACGAGTTGGCCTGGGGGCGCGACCCGCGCGGGGTCAGCCCCGAGCACGTCGACAAGTCGATCGGCGCCGAGGTGACCTTCGACGTCGACGTGGCCGACCCGTTGGAGATCCGCCGTGCGTTGCTCGCGCTCAGCGCGAAGGTCGGTGTCCGGTTGCGCGGCTCCGACCAGGTCGGGCGCACCGTTTCACTCAAGGTCCGGCTGGCCGACTTCCGCACCGTCAGCCGATCTCGCACCCTCGACGTCCCCACCGACACCGCCCGCGAGATGTTCGACACGGTCTGGGCGCTCTACACCGCATTGGACCCGGGCGAGCGGATCCGACTCGTCGGTGTCCGGGTGGAAGGGCTCGCCCCGGCGCGGGGCGCGCCTCGGCAACTCACCCTCGGCGCGCCCGAGCGTGGCTGGCGCGAAGCGGAAGCTGCCGCGGACGCCGCCGCTGCCCGTTTCGGGCGGTCCGTCATAGGTCCGGCCAGTCTGATGGGCGACCGTGATCCCCGTCGAAACGAAAATCCACCCCGCCCATAGGTCGTCCCGCTTTCCGACGCGCGACCCCCCTCGTAGACTTGCGGGTAAGCAGCCGGTTGGCTGCCACGGTCTGTCGGCCCGAGTGGGCCCGACCAACGTGACCGGGGAGGAGTGCCGTGCCGCTCTCGGAGCACGAGCAGCGGCTGTTCGAGCAGATCGAGCGGTCGCTTGCCGAGGACCCCAAATTCGCCTCGGCCGTGCGCGCCAGCGATCCGCGCTTCCATGCGCGGCGTCGCCTGCTCGTCGCCGCCGGCGTCATCATCGCTGGCTTGGCTCTACTGGTCTATGGCGCGGTGATCAAGACTCCACCACTGGCGGTGGCGGGCTTCGTCGTCATGCTGGCGTCGGCCGCGTTCGCGGTGCAGTCGCACCGGCGGGCGCAGTCACCCGACCTGCACGTGGTGGGCGGCACGACGAGTCGTCGTCGTCCCCGCGGTGGCCGATCCGGTCGCCGGTCGTCAATCCTGGACCGCATGGAGGACAGGTGGCGGCAGCGCCCGGAGGGGCACCGCTGAGCCGGTCCCGCCGCTGAGGCGGGGCCATACGCCGCGACGAGCGGTCGCCGGGCACAGGCCCCGGCGACCTCCGTCGTATCCGTGCGCCCTTCCCCGGCTGCCCACGCTCCGCACGACCACGCTCCGCACGACCACGCTCCGCATGATCGTGCTCGGTCCTGGATGTGATGGCATCGTGCGGCGGCAGCTGAGGCGGGTGGGGCGGCGGTGGTGGCCGCCGCCCCGGACCTGGAACTGGTCGGTCAGCGACCGGCCCGCTCGGCCATCAGCCGTCGAGGGTTCCACCGCAGCAGTCGGTACCGGGCCTGCCCGGTGAGCGCCACCATTCGGCCGGACCTGTCGGCCATGGCGGTGCGCCAGCGCAGCAGCACCGACGGCGGCAGCACTGCGGCGAGCAGGCGGGTCCGTCGGTCCGCCCGCGTGGCGAGCGCCCCACGGACCGCGCGTAGCGCCGGCACCAACCGCTCGCCGGTCAGCGGATCCCGCGCGTAGCGAGCCCGCTCCTCCGCCCGGCCGAGCAGCCGCGCCGACCCGATCGCGTCGTCATCGTCGAGGGCCTCCCGGACGAGCCGGTCCGCAGTCGCCCTGGGCGTCTCGGTCGGATCGACCGGGACCCGGAAATCAACCAGCGTGTCGAGCAGCTCCGCCCAGGCGGCGTGCGCATCCGCGCGGGCCCGGTTGGCGTCCGCGCTGACCACCACCGGACGTGCCCCCGACTCGCTGGCGCCGTCGACAGTGGCGGAGGCCATCGCCCCGCTCACCGCGCTGCCACTGCGTCGGCGGCGCAGCGCCAACCGGCGCAGCGCGGGCACCGCGAGCAGCAGCAGCAAGGCCACCAGGCCCGCTGCCCACCAGGGCCAGACCGGTGGTTGCTCGTTCGGCGTCGTCCCGCCGAGAGCGAGCCCGTCGTCGGTGTCCCGGTCGGCGTTGTCCACGTCGGACGGCTCGGCCGAGGCTCCCGGCTCCGTCGGCGCGCCCGGGGCCCCGCTGCTCGGGCTGGTCGCCTCCGGCGCGTCAGTGTCCGGTGCCCAGGCCGACCGCGTGGAGCCGGGCACCCCGTACGCCGGGGTGGCGTCGAACGGCACCCAACCGGCCCCCTCGAAGTAGACCTCGGTCCAGGCGTGCAGGTTGAGGTTGGTCAGCGTGAAGGTGTCACCGTCGCGCTTGCTGCCGTTGGTGAACCCGAACGCCACCCGGGCCGGGATGCCGGCCGCGCGGACCAGCCAGGCCATCGCGGCGGCGTACTGCTGGCAGTAGCCGACCTTGTTGTTCAGAAAATTGACGATGTCCTGACCGCTGCTGCCGCTTTCGGTGCTCAGCTGGTACCTGAATCCGTTGTCCGCCGAGAAGTGCCGGTAGATCGACAGCACCCGGTCGTACTCCGTGCGCTTGCCCTGGATCAGCCCCTTGACCAGCTCCTCCACCTCGGGAACCGGCCCGGGGGTGGCGGTCATCTGTCGGCGTAGGGGATGTTCGGTGGGCAGTGCCTTCGCGGTCCGCAACGCGTCGGGCGTGAAGGTCGAGCGGACGTAGTCGAAGGAGTACTTCCGACCGCGGGAGTTCTCCCGGTTGGAGAAGACGACCTGCTGGCTGGCGTCGTAGAGCCAGTTGTCGCTGAGGTCGTCGGCGCTGGTCGGCTCGGCGTACACCGGCATCAGCGACATGCTCAGGCTCTTGGTGACCTCGACGGTCGCCTGGTAGGTGGTCTGCCGCACGCCTGGACCGGCACGGTCGGCCGGGTTCGGCAGGTCCCCGTTGACCGACCGGCCGCTGGGGTTGCGCGCCTGAAAACCAGCGGGGCGCAGCTCGTCCGCGACCGCGTAGCGCAGGTAGAACGGGCTCTGCTCGGACGTCTTCACCTTGACCAGGTCGGCCACCTGGGACTGGTTGAGCTGACCGGCGAGCGAGGCGAACAGGTCGATCCGACCCGACGTGCCGCCCGAGCCGGACCCGTTGCCGGATCCGTTGCCCGGCCCCCGGCTGAGCGAGTCGAGCAGCCCGCCGGTCATGCCGGGCACCGCCAACGGCAGCACCACCGCCAGGGCCACCCCGACCGCCGCGAGCCGGCGGCCGGCGGACGCCAGCGGAGAGGCCTCCCACACGTCGACGTCGCGGCCATCACCGGTGAACCGGCGCCCGAAGCGGCGCACCCGGTCGACGTTGTCGGTGACCAGCAGCCAGAGGTAACCGGCGGCGCCCACCACGAAGGGCGCCGCGGGGACGCTGTCCACGTAGACGGCGACCGGCACCGAGTAGATGGCGAGCATCGGCAGCCCCGCCAGTGCGGGCCGGCGCAGCCCCACGGCCAGTACGTCCACCAGCACGGCGACCCCGCCGACGCCGAGCACGGCGATGAACAGCAGCGGGTCAGTGTCCGGGACCTCGACCCCGTACGAGCGCATGTCCTGCATGGAGCCGGCGAGCAGGTCGCCGAAGTACGCGAACGTGCCCGGGGTGGGCAGGATCGCGAGCAGCTCCTGGCCGCTGGGGAACAACCAGGTCAGGGCGAGCATCAGGCCGGCCAGCATGCCCAGCACCTGACCCCACAGTGGTGCCCGGGCGAGGCGGGTCAGCGCGGCCACCCCGGCCACCACGGCGACCGCGATGATGGACTCGATCAACCACGTCCAGCCCTGGAAGATGGCCGACAGCGGCGCGGCGGCCAGCAGCGTGGAAGCGGCCGCGACCATGCCGATGTTCCGACTGCTGATCATGAGGGGAGCCTTCCGTTCATCGCACACCGCCGGCGACCGTCTCGGCCAGCGCGGCCCGCAGGGCGAACCCCTGGGCGCCCCGACCGACCTGCGGCCACAGCGCCGGCAGCCGGCCGCCGTGGTCGACGCCGACCACCCGCCAGCCACTCTGCAACATGGCGAGGACGGCGGCGGCGTGGGCGTGCTCCGCCTCGGCCCGCGCCTTCTCCGGGAGGCTGAGCCAGGTGGAGCTGTCCAGCAGGAAGCCGACACAGGTGGCGCCGTTGCCCCGCAGCCCGGCCAGCAGCTCCGCCTCGGCCACGCTCACAGTGCCGAACAGGCCGATGATCAGACCGCCGTCGGCGCGTTGGCGGACCCGCTCCACGAGGCCGGTGACCTCGGCGCGCTGATCCAGTCGGACCTCCGCGAGGTGGTCGAGCAGCGCGCCGTCCCCGCCCGCCTCCGAGGCGTCCACATCTGCTCCCGAGCCGGTGACCAGGCGCAACTTGTAACCGGCCTGCCGCAGGTGGACGGCGATGCTCGCGGCGGCCGAGACCGACCACTCGAAACTGGCCGTCGGCCCCTCGCCGCGGTGGCCGTACGCCCGAGTGTCCAGGACGACTGTGGCCCTGCTCTCCCACGGTTGCTCCTCGCGGCGCACCATCAGCTCACCGGTGCGGGCGGTGGATTTCCAGTGCACCCGGCGCAGGTCGTCGCCGCGCCGGTACTCCCGGGTCGCCGCGTCGTCCTCGCCGTGCACCGCCACCGAGCGGGCCCGGCTGTCGCCGCTGCCCGCGTACTCCCCGGGGAGCCGGACCGACGGCAGCGGGGTGACCTGCGGAATGACCGTCAGGTGGTCCGTGCTGGGGAAGGAGCGGGTGAGCTCGCAGAGGCCGAACGGGTCGGTCATCCGGACGACCAGCGGGCCCACGTCGTAGCGACCCCGAACGTCGGCCCGCACCGTGTACGCCACGGAGCTGGCCTGGTGCGCGCCGAGGCGCTCCAACACCACCCGGGGCCGGCTGCCCAGCGCGTAGGGCAGCCGGTCCTCGAGAAGCAGGGTGCCGGTCGGCAGCCGGGAGAGGTTCTGTAGGCGCAGCACCACCCGGGAGTTGGCGCCGACCGGAACCCGGTGCGGGTCCAGCGAACGGTTGCAGGCCAGCTTGTAGCGGCTCCGCCCGACGTAGGCGGCGGCCAGCAACGGCAGGATGGCCAACAGCACAGCCACCCGGAGCAGGTCCTTCTCGCCGAGGATGCCGGCCGAGATCGCCGCCGCGACCGCAGCGGCGAGGAAGGACCGCCCGCGGGTGGTCAGCCCGCGTAGCCCGGCACGCACGTCATGGCCTCCGCGGCTCGTAGGGTGCGCGACCGTTGCCGGTGGCGGGGGGCCGGGTGTCGTACGGGTTGCGCTGCCGGTCGTGTGGCAGCGGCAGGCGGTGCACCAGCTCGGAGACGATCGCGTCGGTGGTGCGCCGGGCGAGCTGCGCGTCGGCGGTCGGGATGATCCGGTGGGCGAGCACCGGCACCGCCAGGGCCTGAAGATCGTCGGGGAGGACGTAGTCGCGGCCCTCCAGGGCGGCGACCGCCCGGGCGGTGCGCAACAGTTGCAGGGTCGCCCGGGGGGACGCGCCGAGCCGCAGGTCGGGGGCCTCGCGGGTGGCGGTGACCAGGTCGATCGCGTACTGCTTGACCGCGTCGGCGACGTGCACCTGGCGGACGGTGGCGATCAGCTGCCGGACGATTGCCGCGTCGGAGACCGCGCGCAGCTCGTGCAGCGGGTCGGTGGCGCCGTGCCCGTCGAGCATGGCCAGCTCGGCGTTGGAGTCCGGGTAACCCATCGCGATGCGGGCGGTGAACCGGTCGCGCTGCGCCTCCGGCAGCGGATAGGTCCCCTCCATCTCGATCGGGTTCTGGGTGGCGATCACCATGAACGGGGTCTGGAGCTGGTATGTCACCCCGTCGACGGTGACCTGCCGCTCCTCCATGCACTCCAGCAACGCCGACTGGGTCTTCGGCGAGGCCCGGTTGATCTCGTCGCCGACCACCAGGTTGGCGAACACGGCACCGGGACGGAACTCGAAGTCGTGCGTCTCCTGGTTGTAGACGCTGACCCCGGTGACGTCGCTGGGCAGCAGGTCGGGGGTGAACTGGATCCGCCGCACGGTGCAGTCGATGGACCGCGCGAGGGCCTTGGCAAGCTTGGTCTTGCCGACACCCGGGACGTCTTCGATCAGGAGGTGACCCTCGGCGAGCAGGACGGCCAGGGCGAGCCGCACGGTGGCGGTCTTACCCTCGATGACCTGCTCGATGTTGGACACGATGGCCTCGCTGGCGGCGCGGAACTCGTCGTGCGGCAACAAGCCGCCCACCTCGTCCCAGGTCTGTTGTGTCACGGGCCTCCTCCTCGTCGCCGTCACGGCAGCTCTCTAGAGAGCACCTGGACCCGCCGTTGGGTTCGCGACGTCGAGCCTCGTTTGCCGCAGGAATCTCACTAGTCTCTCAGGCTAACCATGTTTGTCGTTATCGCCGACCCCCGCAGGTAGTCCGTCGGTTACGCACCGATATTCGCCAGCTCGGGGGAACGGGGTTCGACAGGCCCGGGGGCCGGCAGGGCGAACCGGGGAAGAGGTACACTGCGGGGCATGGCCGGAGTCTTCCTGCTTCTTACCGGGCCGTGCTGATGCGCTGAACGCAGCGACAGCACGGCGGCCCCTCCTGCGCGAGGGGCTTTTTTGTGCCCGCCGCCGGCCCGGCCCGGTGGCGCCGAGACGAAGCGAAGCGAAGCGAGGAGAGACGATGAGTGAGGCAGCCGCACCGGCGGGCGACATTCCCCCGTTCCGGTACACCGCGGCCCTGGCCGACGAGATCGAGATTCGTTGGCAGGACACCTGGGCGCGCGAGGGCACCTTCCACGCACCGAACCCGACCGGCCCGCTGGCCGACCCGACCCACCCGCGCGCGGGCGCGGAGAAGCTGTACGTGCTGGACATGTTCCCGTACCCCTCCGGAGCGGGCCTGCACGTCGGCCACCCGCTGGGCTACATCGGCACCGACTGCTACGCCCGCTACCAGCGGATGGCCGGCCGCAACGTGCTGCACGCGATGGGCTTCGACGCGTTCGGCCTGCCCGCCGAGCAGTACGCGGTGCAGACCGGCACCCACCCCCGGACCACCACTGTCGCGAACATCGAGCGGTACAAGGCGCAGCTGCGCCGGCTGGGGCTGGCGCACGACGAGCGCCGCTCGGTGGCGACCATCGACACCGACTTCTACCGCTGGACCCAGTGGATCTTCCTGCAGATCTTCAACTCCTGGTACGACCGCGACGCCGGGCGGGCCCGTCCGATCGCCGAGCTGATCGCCGAGTTCGAGGGCGGTGACCGGTCCACCCCGGACGGCCGCGCCTGGGCCGAGCTGAGCGTCGCCGAGCGCCGCCAGGTCGTCGACGACCACCGCCTGGCGTACGTCTCGCAGGCGCCGGTGAACTGGTGCCCGGGGCTGGGCACCGTGCTGGCCAACGAGGAGGTCACCGCCGACGGTCGCTCCGACCGGGGCAACTTCCCGGTCTTCAAGCGCAACCTGAAGCAGTGGATGATGCGGATCACCGCCTACGGTGACCGGCTGATCGAGGACCTGGACAGCCTGGACTGGCCCGAGCCGATCAAGTTGATGCAGCGCAACTGGATCGGCCGCTCCACCGGCGCCCACATCGACTTCCCGACCACCGCCGCGCCGGTGCGGGTGTTCACGACCCGCCCGGACACCGTCTTCGGCGCCACCTACATGGTGCTGGCGCCCGAGCACGAGCTGGTCGACACGCTGGCGCCGGCCACCTGGCCGGACGGCACGAGGGACGCCTGGACCGGCGGGCACGCCAGCCCCTCCGAGGCCGTCGAGGCGTACCGCAAGGCGGCAGCCGCCAAGACCGACGTCGAGCGGCAGTCCGACACCAAGGAGAAGACCGGCGTCTTCATCGGCGCGTACGCCACGAACCCGGTCACCGGCGGGCAGATCCCGATCTTCATCGCCGACTACGTGCTGGCCGGCTACGGCACCGGCGCGATCATGGCGGTGCCGGCGCAGGACGAGCGGGACTGGGCGTTCGCCGAGGTCTTCGAGCTGCCCATCGTCCGTACCGTGCAGCCGGCGGAGGGCTTCGACGGCAAGGCGTACACCGGTGACGGCCCGGCGATCAACAGCGCCGCGCCCGAGCGCGACCTGGACCTGAACGGCCTGGGGGTCGCCGACGCCAAGGCGGCGATCATCGCCTGGCTGGAGGCGAACGGGCACGGCACCGGCGCGGTGACCTACCGGCTGCGCGACTGGCTGTTCTCCCGGCAGCGTTACTGGGGCGAACCGTTCCCGATCGTCTACGACGAGACCGGCGCGGCGATCGCCCTGCCGGAGGAGATGCTGCCCGTCGAGCTGCCGGAGGTCGACGACTTCTCCCCGAAGACGTTCGACGCCGACGATGCCAACAGCAACCCGGAGACCCCGCTGTCGCGGCGGCGCGACTGGGTCGAGGTCGAACTGGATCTGGGTGACGGGCCGAAGCGCTACACCCGGGAAACCAACGTGATGCCGCAGTGGGCCGGCTCCTGCTGGTACGAGCTGCGCTACCTGGACCCGACCAACAGCGGCCGGTTCGTCGACGCGGAGAACGAGCGGTACTGGATGGGCCCGAGCGGCGACGGCGACTGCGGGGGCACCGACCTGTACGTCGGTGGCGCCGAGCACGCCGTGCTGCACCTGCTGTACGCGCGGTTCTGGCACAAGGTGCTGTTCGACCTGGGGCACGTGTCGTCGTTCGAGCCGTTCCGCAAGCTGTTCAACCAGGGCATGATCCAGGCGTACGCGTACACCGACTCGCGCGGCAGCTACGTGCAGGCCGAGGAGGTCTTCGAGCGCGACGGCGCCTACTACATGGGTGACCTGGCGGTCAACCGCGAGTACGGCAAGATGGGCAAGTCGCTGAAGAACGTGGTGACCCCGGACGACATGTGCGCCGCCTACGGCGCGGACACCTTCCGGGTGTACGAGATGTCGATGGGCCCGCTGGAGGTCTCCCGCCCCTGGGAGACCCGGGCGGTGGTCGGCTCGTACCGGTTCCTGCAACGGGTGTGGCGGGCCGTCGTCGACGAGCAGACCGGTGAGCTGCGGGTCACCGAGGACCCGGCCGACGAGGCGACCCGCCGGCTGCTGCACAAGGTGATCGACGGGGTCCGTGGCGACATGGACGGCATCCGGTTCAATACTGCGATCGCCAAGCTGATCGAGCTGACCAACGGGCTGACCCGACTGTCGGCCACGCCCCGCGAGGTGGCCGAGCCGCTGGTGCTGATGGTGGCGCCGTTCGCCCCGCACGTGGCCGAGGAGCTGTGGCGCAAGCTGGGCCACGACACCTCGCTGACGTACGCGGACTTCCCGACCGCCGACCCGGCGCTGCTGGTGGCCGACACGGTGACCTACCCGGTGCAGGTCAACGGCAAGGTCCGTGGCCGCATCGAGGTCCCCGCCGACGCCGCCGAGGAGACCGTCCGCGCGGCGGCCCTGGCCGCGGTGGCGGCGGCCCTGGCCGGCAAGGAACCCCGCAAGGTCATCGTGGTCAAGGGCCGGATGGTCTCGGTAGTCGCCTGACCCCGCCGTCGATCAGGGCAGCGGGCGGTCCGGCGCGAGCGATACGCACCGTGACGTCCACGGAGGCGGGCACCGCGTTGAGCGTGATGACTCAGAGACATCAATATGCCTCTGAGTCATCACGCTCTCCGGCGCATCCCCTGCCGGTCACCGCACAACCGGCTCGACCAGCCGCCGGACGGTTGCGCTCCGGTGGTCACGAGCAGGCCGGCAGTGGCGGCAGTCGGTCCGGGCGCAGCAGCGAGTACGCGTGCTGCAGTGCGGGATCCGAGTTGTTGTTCGGGTCCACCAGCAGCGCCTCGCCCGAGACGACCGCGTGGGCGTGATCGGCCGTCAGCCGCACGTACGACCCGGTTCGCAGGTCGGCCACGTACCAACCCAGGTGGTACTGGAAGATCACCAGGTCGCCGACGGCCGTGGGCGTGGCAACCGTATGGAACGGGTCGACGGTCGGGGGCCTGGTGCCCGGTGGCAACGAGGTAGCGGCAGCCGGAGACGGCGGAGGGGTCACCCGGAACACGCGGACCGGTGCCGCCCAGTCCGGTCGCCAGACGGTCAGGGTGCGCTCGTCGCGGGACACCCAGGCCGTGGTCTGGCCGTTGGTGGTCACGTCGACGGTGGCGCTCGGTCCCAGGCTCGGCTGCGGCGCGGACCCAGCCTTACCGTCCGGACCGACAGCGTTCAGGCGACCCGTGGCCCGGTCGAACCAGAGCAGGTCGGCGCCGCGGAACCCGACACCGCCCACCGGGCCGGTGGCCACAGTGCGGACCGTCCCGGCAGCCAGGTCGTGCAGGGTCAGCTCGTTCCGATCCTCGCCGAGGATCCTGGTGACGGCGAGCTTCCCGTCGCGCAACGGGGGTCGGAAGAGGAAGTCCGCGGTGCCCAGTACCTGCCGTGGAGCGGCCCCCGACTCCGCGTCCCAGGCGAAGAGTTCGGCGCCACCGCCGCCGTGGGGTGCCGCCCGCGCGAGGCTGCTGCGCGCGTACACCAGCCAGCGCCCGTCGAAGACGCCCCACAGTGGGAAGGTGAACATGTCCGGCATGGTGGCCACCTCCCTCCGTCGGCCGTCCTCCTTCTGCCAGACCAGCGTCATCGGTCCGCCGCGCTGCACAGTGGCGAACGCGGAGCGGCCATCCGGCGCCGGGGTGAGCGCCGCCCACCGTTCCCCGGGCTCCTGCGGAAGGCGACTGTCACGTATCGCGTCCTGCCAGCTCGGTGGCATGGCGACCGGGCAGAAGTCGGCGAGCGGTGGGGCGGTCACCCGTGTCGCGGGCGGTTCCTCGGCCGTGGCCGGCGGCGACGATGCGGCCGGTGGATCACCGGGGGTGCACGCCGCGAGCAGCGCCACCGCGAGGGCCGCAACGAGGGCGACGGCTCGGAAACCGATCCTGGCTCGGGGCAACGGCTTCATGGCCGCAGACGCTAGATCGCGCTGGCGCTGCCCGATGCCCTGCCGGCGGGATCGTCGCCCGGCCGTTACCACCGCCGCGGATCAGACGGGCATGGTGCGACGGCGGCGTTCGGCGCGCCACCACTGGTGGATGAGGACCAGGCTGGCGATCAGGCCGAGGCTGGCCGGGGCGGCGGCGTACCAGTTGACGTGGCCGGGGGAGCTGACCGCCGCGCCGATCGCCGCGTAGCCGAAGGCGGTCGGCGCGGACGCGATCACGCTGCCGGCCAGGAACGGCAGCACTCGGGCGCCGGTCGTGCCGTAGCCGTAGCTCACCAGGCCGAAGCCGGCGATCGGCAGCAGCCGGACGGTGACCACACCGAGCACGCTCTGCCGGGCGAACCAGCCGTCGAGGCGGGCCAGGCGACCGCGGACCCGTTCGGCCACGAACTCCCGACCGAGCAACCGGCCGACCGTGAACCCGATCGCCGCGGCCACCAGCGCGGCGCCCAAGGCATACGCGGCGCCCTCCAGCGGGCCGAAGATCGCCCCTGCGGCGAGCGTGATGAAGGTCCGGGGCACCAGCGCGACCAGCAGCAGCGCACCACCGAGGATCGCCGCCACCGGGGCGAGGTCGCCCAGCCGGTCGGCGATCAGCGGCAACTGCGCCGGATCCGGCCGGGGCACCAGCAGCAGCAGTAACCCGCACCCGCCGATCAGCAGCACGAGCAGGGCGAACCGGGCGGCCGACGGCTGCCGGAGCAGCCGCCGGACGGCACGGATCATGCCCGGGCGGCGGCCACCGCGGAGCGGCGCTCGTTACGGAGCCGGTCCGACCAGGTGTCGTCCAACGGCGGGAGCTGGTGTGCCCCGGTGGCCCAGCGCAGCAGCAGGTCGGCCAGGGCCGGGTTGCGCGCCAGCGCCGGCCCGTGCGAGTAGGTGCCCAGCAGCTTGCCGCGCCACGCGCCCTCGGTGGCGCCGTCGTTGCCCACACCGGCGGTGACCCGGGCCAGCGGGGAAACCTCCGGACCGAGGTGGGTGCGGCCGCCGTGGTTCTCGAAACCGGTCAGCGGGGGCAGGCCCAGCCGGGGGTCGATCTCACCGGTCAGCTCGCCCACGGCCCGGCTCTCGCCCCGGTCGGACTGCAGGTCGAGCAGCTCCAGCCCGCGGCACTGCACACCCTTGGCGAAGAACGAGGTGCCGAGCAGTTGGTAGCCGGCGCAGACGCCGAACACGACCGAGCCCTGCGCGACGGCGCGGTGCAGGCCGCCGTCGGCGAGCAGCCGCTGGGCGCCGAGCGCCTGCGGGCCGTCCTCGCCGCCACCGACCAGGTAGATGTCGGCGGTCGCCGGCAGCCGCTCGTCGGAGCGGACCTCCAGCACCTCGACCGGCATCCCGCGCTGACGGGCCCGCCGGGCGAGGATCAGGGCGTTGCCCCGGTCTCCGTAGGTGGAGAGCAGGTCGGGGTAGATCCAGACGATGCGCAGACTCTCAGATGACACGGTCCAACTCCGCTCGGATGTCCTGGAACGCGGTGTAGTTCGCGATGACCTCCAGCCGCCCGGGCGGGACCGACCGGAGTGCGTCGTCGAACGTGCGGACGTGCTGGAACGGCACGTCGTTGACGTCGAGTCGAACCGCCAGGTCGTATGCCCGGTCGCCACTGATCAACACCTGCCGGCCGCGGAGCGGGGCGAAGTCGACGTCGTAGAGCCAGGAGGTGTCCAGACCGTCGGGGTCGCGCGCGTTGATGGAGAGCAGGGTCGGCGCGTCGTCGGCCATGTCGAACGCCTCCAGCCAACTGGCCGGGTTCTTGGCCAGCAGCAGCCGGATGTTGCGCCCGTCCTTGTCGACCTGCGCGTAGCGGCCGGCCACCGAGGTGACGATGCCGAGGCGGGACACCGCGTCGACCGGGCGGACGCCGAACTCGGCGGCCACCGCCAGCGCGGTCGCCGCGTTGCCGAGGTTGACCTTGCCGGGTAGTTGGAGCGAGACCTTGTGCCAGGCGCCGGTGGGGTCGAGCACGCCCTCGTCCTCGACGACCCAGTGCGGCTCCGGTCGGCGCAGCGGGCAGCCGGTGCACCACCACTGCTCGCCGGAGCGCTGGATGGTGGAGCCGCACTCCGGGCAGACCCAGGAGTCGTCGTGCCAGCGTTGGCCGGCACTGAACCACGTCACGTGCGGCGGCTTGATGCCCCGGGCGGGGTCGCCCGGTGGGGTGGCGGCCCACACCACCAGCGGATCGTCGGCGTTGGCCACCACCCGTACGTCGGTGTGCCGGACCAGCGCCGCGCGCCAGAGCTGCGCCATCATGGCAACCTCCTTGGCGCGGTCGAGCTGGTCGCGGGAGAGGTTGAGCAGCGCGACCACGTGCGGCTCGGTCGCCTCCAGCACCTGTGCCAGGTAGTGCTCGTCGACCTCCAGCACCGCATACGGGGTGCTGCCGGCCTTGGCCAGCGCCGAGGTGTGCCCGCTGGGCATGTTGGCGCCGAACGAGTTGGTGGCGACCCGGCCGAGCACGCCGACCGCGGCGGAGGTCAACCGGGTGGTGGTGGTCTTGCCGTTGGTGCCGGAGACGAGCGCGATGGCGCGCCCGGCCGACAGGTGAGCCAGCAGGTCCGGGTCGATCTTCAGGCCGATCCACCCGCCGATCACTGAACCGTCGCCACGGCCGGCCGCCCGGGAGAGCGCCGCGGCGGTCCGTGACACGGAGCTGGCCACCTTGGCCCGTAGGGGCATTTTCGCGTCCGTCACGCGAGCGAGGTTACCGGACCGCCGGCCCCACCAGATCGCCGCCGACGGTGAACCGTTCGGCCGTGGTGGCTGCGCGCGCGGCCGGGTCGGCGTCCCCCGGACGGAGTCGATCAATGTCGGAAAGCGGACCACGCCGAGGGGCGGCCGGAGCCCTCCACTCCGCTCCACCCCTTGTGACGTGCGGTTTTGCCTCCGGGTCAGGCGCGCCACGCGGGCGAATTTGGTTGCGGGTGGAGGGAAGTGGAGTAGAGTGGGGACCAATGGTGAGGCCGGGAGGGCTCACCGGCCCGGGGGTCAGCGGCGCCGCGAACGCCGCTCAAGGGCGAGGGGGTTGGGCCGATGTTTCTCGGCACCCACACTCCGCGCCTGGACGAAAAGGGCCGGTTGATCCTTCCGGCCAAGTTCCGGGATGAGCTGGCGGGGGGTGTCGTGGTCACCAAAGGGCAGGAGCGCTGCCTCTACGTCTTCCCGACCCCTGAGTTCCAGCGGATCGCGGAGCAGTTGCGCGCACAGCCGATGACCCACAAGGCGGCCCGGTCCTACAGCCGGGTCTTCTTCGCCAGCGCGCACGACGAGGTTCCGGACAAGCAGGGTCGGGTGACCATCCCGGCTCACCTGCGGGCCTATGCCGCGCTGGACCGCGAGTTGGTGGTCATCGGCGCGAGCACGCGGGTGGAGATCTGGGACAAGGTCGCCTGGGAGACCTACCTCGCCGAGAGCGAAGACGACTTCGCCGACATCGAGGAGGGGGTGCTGCCCGGCGGTCTGTAGGGCGGTAACGGCGCCCGACGTACTGCGAGATCTCCAGCCGCTTTCGAGTTCCTGGCATCACTTCCCCGGTGCCAGGCGCACGATCCAGTCATCGGGCGACGGCCTGGTGTCAGGCGGGAGCGGATGGGGATCTGGCGGTACGACGGCAGCGCCGTCCGACGACAGGCGCACGAGAAGAACGGACGTTTCAACCAGTGGGGGTCATCATGGGGGAGTTGCGCGGCACGCACGTGCCGGTGCTGCTCGAGCGGTGTCTCGAGCTGCTGGCCCCCGCGCTGGGTCGAGGCGGCCGGACGGTCTACGTCGACGCGACGCTCGGTCTGGCCGGCCATGCGGAGGCGGTGCTCGAGGCGCATCCGGAGACGGTCCTGATCGGGCTCGACCGGGACACCGAGGCGCTCGCTCACGCGCGGGTCCGGCTGGCCCGGTTCGCCGATCGGGTGCACCTGGAGCACGCCGTCTACGACGAGTTGCCGGACGTACTGGACCGGCTGGGCTATCCGGCCATCGACGGCATCCTGTTCGACCTGGGTGTCTCGTCGTTGCAGCTGGACGCGCCCGACCGCGGGTTCGCGTACGCCCAGGACGCGCCGTTGGACATGCGGATGGACCAGACCCGGGGGGTGACCGCCGAAGAGGTGGTCAACACGTACGCGCATCCGGACCTGGCCCGGGTGCTGCGGGTGTACGGCGAGGAGAAGTTCGCCGGTCGGATCGCCTCGGCGATCATTCGGCAGCGGGAGCGGGCCCGGATCACCTCGTCCGCGCTCCTGGCGGAGTTGGTTCGGGACTCCATTCCGGCGCCAGCCCGACGAACGGGTGGGCACCCCGCAAAGAGAACGTTTCAGGCTTTACGGATCGAGGTAAACAGAGAGCTGGCAGCGCTGGAGACAGCGTTGCCATTCGCACTCGACGCACTGACCGTGGGCGGTCGCATGGTGGTTCTGTCCTACCACTCGCTGGAGGACAGGCTCACCAAGGCGGCCCTCACGGACCGGGTCCGCAGTAAGGGCCCGATTGACCTTCCGGTCGAGCTTCCTGGGTCCGGTCCGACGTTCCGGCTGCTCAGCCGGGGCGCCGAACTGCCCGGGGAGGCGGAGGTGGCCGCGAACCCGCGGGCCGCCTCGGTGCGGCTGCGGGCCGCGGAGCGACTCGATCCAAACGCGACAGAGCAGGGGCGGACCGACCGCGAACGGTCTCGCCGACGGGTGAAGGGAATGCACCAACCGGGCACGGGGTCCGCCTGATCCGTGGGGGGTCAGGGGCACCGGGACGGCTAGAGGGACGGATGTTGAGGGGGAGGGACATGAGCATTGACAAGCGCGACCGCCGGGACGTCACCGGCGGCGGGCAGCGCGCACCGCGGTCGGGGGGCCGGATCGCGGCGGAGCGGGCTCCGCGCCTCGGAAACGGTACGCCACGCATCGATCGAACGAATCGGCAGGGGGAGACTCGCGCCCGGGGGGCGCGCGAGTTCCCGACTCAGGGCACCGCCGCGCTGCGTCCGGTCGAGAAGGCCGCCAGCGCCACCAGCGCCCGGCCGCCGCGGCTGCGGGTGGCGCCGCCGCCGCCGATCTCGGTGCCGCGTGCGCCGTTCGCGGCGCTGATCGTGGTGCTGGTGGTCGGCGGGGTGCTGGGCATCCTGGCGGTCAACACCAAGATCAATGAGAACGCGTTCCGGCTGGAGCGGCTGCAGCAGCAGCAGGCTCGACTGGACCTGGAGAAGCAGCAACTGGACAAGCAGATCGCCGACGCCGAGGCGCCGGGCAACCTGACCGCCGAGGCGCGGCGGCTGGGCCTGGTCGACGCCGGCGAGCCGGGCTACATCCGGCTGCCGGACGGCAAGACCATTGGTGTGCCGCAGCCGGCGAACGGCCAGCCGTCGGTGACCAGCCAGGGTGCGGGAGGCTGACCGGTGCCACCAAGGTCGGACGAGCCGCGGGGGGGCCCGGCCGGGGGCGGGCGGGGGGGGGGGCGGGGTGGGGGCCGCCCCCCCGGCGGGCCGCGCCCCCCCCCGGCCGGGGGCGGGGGGGGGGGAGGCGGCGCGGCGGCCACCCC